>CAZWEZ010000042.1:0-22855 GCA_964632795.1 uncultured Thalassospiraceae bacterium
CCCCCGCCCCTATTTGGCCTCGTAGTGGTCGGCGACCAGGCGCTCGAGCAGGCGCACCCCGAACGCGGTGCCGCCCTTGGGCACCACCGCCGTGTCCTTCTTCGACCAGGTGACGCCGGCGATGTCGAGGTGGGCCCACGGCGTCTTGGCGACGAAGCGTTGCAGGAACTGGGCGGCGGTGATGCTGCCCGCGCCGCGGCCGCCGCTGATGTTCTTCATGTCGGCGACCGGGGACTTGATCAACTTGTCGTACTCGTCGCCCAGCGGCATCCGCCACACCGCCTCGCCGACCTTCTCGCCGGCCTCGTGGATGCGCTTGGCCAGGGTGTCGTTGTTGGAGAACAGGCCCGCCTTCTCGCTGCCCAGACAGACCACGATGGCCCCGGTCAGGGTCGCCAGGTCGATCATCAGCTTGGGCTTGAAGCGGTCCTTGCAGTACCACAGCGTATCGGCCAGGACCAGCCGGCCCTCGGCGTCGGTGTTGAGAACCTCGATGGTCTGGCCGGACATCGAGGTCACGATGTCGCCCGGGCGCTGGGCGGTGCCCGAGGGCATGTTCTCGACCAGCCCGACCACGCCGACGGCGTTGACTTTGGCCTGGCGCCCGGCCAGCGCCTTGATCAGGCCGATGACGACCCCGGCCCCGCCCATGTCCCACTTCATGTCCTCCATGCCGCCCGAGGGCTTGAGCGAGATGCCCCCGGTGTCGAACGTGACCCCCTTGCCGATGAAGGCGATCGGCGCCGCCTCCTTGCCCTTGGCGTCCTTGCCCGGGGCGCCCCGCCACTGCATGACGACCACCTTGGGTTCGCGCTCGCTGCCCTGGCCGACGCCGAGCAGCGCCCCCATGCCGAGGCGCCGCAGCCGGCTTTCGCCCAGCACCTCCACCTTGACCCCCAGCCGTTGCAGGGTCCTGGCCTGGGCGGCCAGGGTCTCGGGGTAGAGCACGTTGGACGGCTCGGAGACCAGGTCGCGGGTGAAGAAGACGCCGTCGGCCACCCGGTCCTTGAGGGCGAAGGCGGCGTGCGCCCGGGCCGGCTCGCGGCACCGGAATTGAAGCCCCTTGAGGCTCGGCTTTTCCTCCTTTTTCTCCTTGGTCCGGTACTTGTCGAAGCGGTACGACCTGAGCCGCGCCCCGAGGGCCAGCTCGGCGGCGATCTCGGCGGCGGAAAGCTTGCAGCCCTCGATGGCGTCCACCATCACCGAAGCCGTCCCCCGTCCCCGGGTGGCGAGGCCGGCGTAGATGCCGCCGCCGGTCTTCTGCACGGCCAGGGCGTCGATGTCGGCCGGCTTGCCCAGGCCGACCGCGTAGACCCGGTCCAGCCTGGTCGAAGCCGGGGCCAGCACGCTCAGGCTCTGGTCCTTGTTGCCCTTGAAGCGGCTGGCCTTGATGGCGCGGACCAGGCCGCCCTTCATTTTCCTGTCCAGCAGCCTGGCGCTGGCGGTGAGCTTGCGGTCCGGCAGGACGCCGACGACCACGGTGCCGGTCTCGGGCAGCCCCGGTCTGGCAAAGGTGATTTTCATTGATCCCTCTCAACTGAAGTTTGCATTAGTCGCCCTCGGTGGCGGCCACCTTGTCGCTCCGGCCGCCGCTGGCCAGCCAGATCACGCCGCCGGGCAGGCTGGTGAGGATGCCCGTCAGGCCGAACAGGAGCGACAGCGCGGTGGCGTCGCTCTGGGCCACGCCGATGAAGCCGAAGGCCACCACCATGGCCCCCTCGCGGACCCCCCAGCCGGCGATCGAGATCGGCAGCGTGGTGATCAGGATGACCGGCGGCACCAGGGCCAGGCAGTCGAGCCAGCTCACCGCCAAATCGAGGCTCCGGGCCAGGAAGTAGACGCCCAGCGTCAGATTGGCGTGGCCGAGGATCGACCATCCGAGGAGCTTGCCGGCATTGACCGGCGACAGGAAGACCCGCCGCGTATCGGCGGCCAGGTGGCCCAGGCCGCGGACCACCCGCCACCGGCGAAGCGACCCCGGCAGACGGTCGAGGACCATCAGCACCCCCAGACCCGCCGCCACCACCACCGAGAACAGGGCCAGCGCGATGACGATCAGCGACGCCTCCTCGGCGCCCACCCGGGGCAGGAAGAACGGTTGCGTGGCGAGCACCAGCACGACCAGGGCGATGACGGTGGCCACCCGTTCCAGCATCACCCCGTTGAAGGCGCCGGCCAGACTCAGGCCCTCGCGGTAGGCCTTGTAGACGCGCACCGCGTCGCCGCCCACCGAGGACGGCAGGGTCTGGTTGAAGAAGGCGCCGATGAAGAACAGCTGGAACGTCTTGAGGAACGCGAGGCGGGCCTGGATGGCGTCCAGGGCGGCCTGCCAGCGGAAGGTGCAGATCAAGATCTGGACCAGGAAGACCGCCACCGCCAGGGCCAGCATCCCCGGCTCCACCTGCAACAGCTTGTCCATGACCGCGGCCGGGTCGACCTTGTAGCGGAACAGGAACCAGATCAGCCCACCCGACACCGCGAACTTGAGGGCCAGAGACAACCACTTCTTCATGCTAGTGTTCCGTCTCATCCATAAGGTACCCATACGACGGCCTTACAAGGCTTCCGGCCAGGAGCGCGTCGCGCCGTGGTGCCAACCCATCACAAGCGGCGCGCGACGACGTCCGGAAGCCTTGTAAGGTCGCCCGAAGGGTCGCTTTTCCCGTCTCCCCGGGGCGTCGGGAGCGCTTGACGATGCGCCGGCATCGACGGCGCGCCCCCTCCTGCCGAGGAAACGGGAAAAGCGATCGTATGGGTACCTTATGGATGAGACGAAACACTAGGACCGCGCCGTTTTGGGATTCCGAGTCTCGAAGGGCGAAACGTTTAGCACATATCCGGCCCCTGTTATACTAAGGTAGGTTCCCGGTCAGACGGCGGCCCCGTATCCGATGCGCAGCGGCTGGCGTTTGCGGCCCCAGTTCCCCGGCGGACCGTCGAAGACGCCGGCGCACCGGGTCCCGCAGTTGACGCACGCCCCGTCCCCGGTCAGGTTCCAGCTCAGCAGCTCGTACCAGTCGCGCTGGATCAGCGCTTCGCCGCAGGCGTGGCATCGGGTGCAATCGCCGTCGGGCTCGTGGACGTTGCCGTTGTAGGCGTAGCGGACCCCGTTGGCGGCGGCGATGCGGCGCGCCCGGACCAGCGTCGCCAGCGGGGTCCGGGGCTTGTCGGTCATCTTCCAGTCGGGATGGAAGGCGGAGAAGTGCATCGGCACCTCGCCTCCCAGGGTATCGACCACCCACCGGGTCATGGCGTCGAGTTCGGATTCGGAATCGTTCTCGCCGGGGATAAGAAGGTCGGTGATCTCGAACCACACGTCGGTCTCGTGCTTGAGGTAGGCGAGGGTCTCCAGCACCGCCCCCAGCTTGCCGGTGCACAGCCGCTTGTAGAAGTCCTCGGTGAACGCCTTGAGGTCGACGTTGGCGGCGTCCATGTGGCGGAAGAACTCGGCGCGGGGCTCGTCGCAGATGTAGCCGGCGGTCACCGCCACCGTCTTGAGGCCGCGCTCATGGCAGGCCTCGGCGACGTCGATCGCGTATTCGAGGAAGATGACGGGGTCGTTGTAGGTGAAGGCGACGGAGCGGCAGCCGGCGTCGACGGCGGCCCCGGCGATCGCCTCGGGCGAGGCCTGATCGCCCAGCTTGTCGAACTCGCGGGCCTTGCTGATGTTCCAGTTCTGGCAGAACTTGCAGGTCAGGTTGCAGCCCGCGGTGCCGAACGACAGGACCGGGGTGCCGGGGAGGAAGTGGTTGAGCGGCTTCTTCTCGATGGGATCGACGCAGAAGCCGCTGGAGCGTCCGTACGTGGTCAGCACGATGCCCCCGTCGTGGCACGCCCGGACGAAACACAGCCCCCGCTGGCCGTCGCGCAGCCTGCACAGCCGCGGGCACAGGTCGCACTGCACCCGGCCGTCGTCGAGGACGCGCCAGTAGCGGCCCGGGTAGGCGCCGCCGAGGTCGTCGGGGGATTTAAGCCCCGTCATGAGTCCTCTCCCTTTACAGGCCGACACAGCCACATTACTTACATAGGTAACGAGGAGGAAGGCTTCCATGGCTTCGGTCAGACAGCCGGCGGTGGCCGGCGCGTTCTACCCCGGCCGGGCGCGGGACCTGGAGGACACGATCCGCGCCTACCTGTCCAAGGTCGAGGCGGCCGACGGCCCGGTCCCCAAGGCGATCATCGCGCCCCATGCCGGCTACGTCTATTCCGGACAGGTGGCGGCCACCGCCTACGCCAGGATCGAACCGGCCGCCGGGCGCATAAAGAGGGTGGTCCTGCTGGGGCCGTGTCACCGGGTGCCGGTGCGCGGCCTGGCTCTCAGCGGCGACGACGCCTTCGCCACCCCGCTGGGCGAGGTGCCGGTGGACAAGGAATTGACGGCCCGCGCCCTCGAACTGCCCCAGGTCCAAGTCCTCGACGCCAGCCACCACCAGGAGCACAGCCTGGAGGTCCACCTGCCGTTCCTGCAGGCGATCCTGGACGACTTCGCGATCGTCCCGCTGGTCGTCGGCGAGGCCTCCGCCGAGGAGGTCGCCGAGGTGATCGAGCGCCTGTGGGGCGGACCCGAGACCCTGGTCGTGGTCAGCACCGACCTCAGCCACTACCAGGACTACGAGACCGCCCGGCGGATCGACGGCGCGACGTCCAAGGCGATCGAGAACCTGGACCCCAAGGGCATCGGCCGCGACCAGGCCTGCGGGCGAATCCCGGTCGGCGGCCTGCTGGCCCTGGCCAAGCGCCGCGGCCTCAGGGTCGAGACCCTGGAACTGTGCAACTCCGGCGACACCGCCGGCGACCGCGACCGGGTGGTCGGCTACGGCTCGTGGGTCTTCTTCGAGGACGGCAAGGGCGGCGGCAGCGATTTCGCCACCCACACCCGGTCTCTCCTCGGGCGCTTCGGCGCCCGGCTGCTGTTCCTCGCCGCGGCCTCCATCGAGCACGGCCTGAAGCACGGGCGGGCGCTGGCGGTGACGCCGGCCGACCACCCCGACGAGCTGCGAAGGGACGGCGCCTGTTTCGTCACCCTGCGCCGCGAGGGAAGGCTGCGCGGCTGCATCGGCAGTTCGGAGGTCAAGCGGCCGCTGGTCGTCGACGTCGCCGACAACGCCTTCGCCTCGGCCTTCCGCGATCGCCGCTTCAAAAAACTGGGCAAGGACGAGGTGGAGGGCCTGAAGCTCTCGATCTCGGTCCTCAGCCCCTCGATGCCGATCGTGTTTACGAGCGAATCCGATCTTCTCGCCGGGCTCCGCCCCGGGATCGACGGGCTGATCATCGAGGATGCCGGGAACCGCGCCCTGTTCCTGCCCTCGGTGTGGCGCGAACTGGCCCGCCCTTCCGACTTCCTGCAACACCTCAAGGTCAAGGCGGGACTTCAGGCCGGCCACTGGTCGGACGCCTTCAAGGCGTGGCGTTTCATCGCCGAGGAGATCGCCGACGACGACCTCGACGACCCCGCCGCCATCTGGAAAGCATGAGAGTCCGGCCCGGACTCTGAGACGCCATGTCCACACCCAAGACCCTCCGCCAAATGGTCGGCCTGCCGACCACCCCGGGACCGCTGGAGGAATCGGCCCTGGTCCTGATCGACTGCCAGTTGGAGTACGTCACCGGGGCGCTGCCGCTGCCCGGCGTCGGAGCGGCGCTGAAGGAGGCCGGGCGGGTCCTGGAGCTGGCCCGGGGGCGCGGCGTTCCGGTGTTCCACGTGGTCCACCACGGCCGCCCCGGGGGCGGCGCCTTCGATCCCCAGGGACCGTTGGCCGGGATCGCCCCCGAGGTCGCGCCCCGGGACGGCGAGCCGGTGATCGTCAAGTCGATGCCCAACGCCTTCACCGGCACCGAGCTCGACGAGATGCTGCGCAAGACCGCCAGGAAGGAACTCATCGTCGCCGGCTTCATGACCCACCTGTGCGTCGCCAGCACCGTCCGCGCGGCGTGCGAGCTGGGCTACCGCTGCACCGTGGTGGCCGGGGCGGCCGCCACCCGCGACCTCCCCGACGGCCGCGGCGGGGTGGTCACGGCGGCCGAGCTGCACCGCGCCGAGTTGGCGGCGCTGTCGGACCGCTTCTCCGCCGTGGTCGAGAGCGCCGAGTCTCTGGAAGACTGAAATAGGCCCTTGGTTCGCGCCGCCGATTTCCCTATCTTGCCGGTCCATCGCCTAATACCAAGGAGCACTGATAATGACCCATAGAGACGGCTTTCCAAGGCTTTCGCCCTTGAGCGTGGTCCGCCGTGATGGCGGCCCATCACAAGGGCCGCGCGACGCTGTCCGAAAGCCTTGGAAAGCCGCCTCTATGGGTCATTATCAGTGCTCCTTGGTATAAGCACGGAGAACCGCCGTGACCCTCAACATCTCGCTGGCCGTCGTCAATCAGGTGCGCGACCTCGCCAAGCGCGCCGGCGAAGAGATCATGAATATCTTCAACACCGGTTTCGAGGTCGAGACCAAGGACGATTCGTCGCCGGTGACCGAGGCCGACCGCGTCGCCGAGTCGCTGATCATCCGGACCATCCGCGGTTACATCACCGACAGCCTGCCGATCGTCGGCGAGGAAGCCTTCGCCGCCGGCAACGCCCCCGATGTCGCCGGCAAATCGTTCTGGCTGGTCGACGCCCTGGACGGGACCAAGGAATTCGTCAGGCGCGGCAATGATTTCACGGTCAACATCGCCCTCATCGAGAACGCCCGCCCGGTCCTCGGCGTCGTCTACGCGCCGGCCACCGAGGACGCCTACTGGGGCAGCATACACGGCGCCTTCGCCGAAACCGGCGGCGAGCAGCCGCGCAAGATCGCCTGCCGCCAGCCCCCCGCCGACGGACTGGTGGCGGTGGTCAGCCGCTCCCACCGTACCTCGCGGGTCGACGACTACCTGAAACGGTTTACGGTCAAGAAGGAAATCAGTTCGGGCAGTTCGTTGAAGTTCTGCCAGG
Organism: uncultured Thalassospiraceae bacterium; assembly: GCA_964632795.1. GTDB lineage: Bacteria > Pseudomonadota > Alphaproteobacteria > Rhodospirillales > 2-02-FULL-58-16 > CAZWEZ01. Next base: position 6,928 of record CAZWEZ010000042.1, read on the forward strand.
TCGCCGTCGGGGGCGCCGACATCTACCCGCGGCTCGGCCGGACCATGGAGTGGGACACCGCCGCCGGCCACGCCGTGCTGCGCTTCGCCGGGGGCCGGGTCATCGACTTGGAGGACAACGAATTGAGGTACGGCAAGCCCGGTTTCGAGAACCCGGACTTCGTTGCCTGGGGGGCACAAGAGGTCGCGGACAAGGCTTGACGGTGCCCGGATTCAGGCGCACAATCTTTATCGTGATCGGAGCTTTCCGGTCACGCATTAGCCGCCGCAATCCCTTTGCGGTGACTGCAGTGCCGGATCATTACCGCGGATGGTCCGAGCCGAAAGCAGCAAATGAAGCGAAGAGCCGTCGGCCGGTCCGGCGGCTCTTCATTGGTCATTGTCTCCCGGGGTGGATGGGGTGAGGACGTGACCGGCCGCCAAGCCGAAATCCTTCGCCCCGGCCCCCAGGGAACCGCCCGGGCGGCGGCGCTGATCCGCGATGGCCGGCTGGTCGCCTTCCCCACCGAGACCGTCTACGGGCTGGGCGCCGATGCCACCAACGACGCCGCCGTGGCGGCCGTCTTCGCGGCCAAGGACCGGCCGTCCTTCAACCCGCTGATCGTCCATTTCACCGACCCCGAAGCGGCCGCCCGGACGGTCCGTTTCGACGACCGGGCGCGACGGCTGGCGGCGGCCTTGTGGCCGGGGGCGCTGACCCTGGTCCTGCCCCGGCGGGCCGATTCGCCGGTCTCGCTGCTGGTCAGCGCCGGCCTCGACAGCATCGCCGTCAGGATTCCCGACCACCCGGTGGCCCAGGCCCTGCTCGCCGAGGCCGGGTGCCCGGTGGCGGCGCCCAGCGCCAACCGTTCGGGCGCCGTCAGTCCGACCACCGCCGGCCACGTCGCCCACTCCCTGGGCGATCGGGTGGCGGCGATCGTCGACGGCGGGCGGTGCCGGGTGGGAGTCGAATCGACGGTCATCGACCTCAGCGGCGAGACCGCCGTCCTGTTACGTCCCGGCGGCGTGACCACGGAGGCAATCGAGGCGCTGATCGGCCCCCTGGCGGAACCCGGAGACGGGTCCGGCCCGGTCAAGTCACCCGGCCTGGTGGGCCGCCACTACGCCCCGGGCCGTCCCCTGCGGCCCGACGCCGGCGAGGCCCGCCCCGGCGAGGCCCTGCTCGCCTTCGGCCCCGACGCCCCGGTTAAGGCCCTGAACCTGAGTCCGGCGGGCGACCTCGAGGAGGCGGCGGCCAACTTCTTCGCCATGGTCCGCACCCTGGACCGCCCGGAATACCGGGGAATCGCCGTCATGCCGATCCCCGAGAGCGGCCTCGGCCGGGCGATCAACGACCGCCTGCGCCGGGCCTCGGCGGCGACCGCCGGGACGGGGATGCCGGCGGACGGCCCGATCGTCGTCTTCGACATTGAATGGACGACCTGGGACGGCGCCGCGGCGCGTGGTTGGAGCGGCCCCGGCGAACACAGGGAGATCGTCCAGATCGGCGCCGTCAAGCTGGACCCCGGCCGCGGGCTGCGCCAAACCGCCGGCTTCGAGACCCTGGTCCGGCCGGTCATCAACCCCGAGCTCAGCGACTACTTCGTCGACCTCACGAACATCACCCAGGCCAGGGTCGATGCCGAGGGCATCGACTTTCCGGCGGCGCTGGTCGCCTTCGCCGACTTTGTGGGCGACGATGCCGCGGCGGTTGTTTCCTTCGGCAACGACGCCGAGGTCCTGGAGGCCAACTGCCGGCTCAACGCCATCGCGTTCCCCTTCGCGACGGACCTGTTCCGGGACGTCAGGCCGGCCATCCGCAAGGCGCTGGGCATGGAAGGGCGACACGTGATCAGCAGCAACCTTCCCCGACTGCTCGGCTTCCCGGCGCCGGGGACGGCCCACCAGGCGATCGACGACGCCCGCTGCGTCGCCGAGGCGCTCCGGCTCCTGGTTGACCGCTTGGAATGGTAGACTAGTGGCCTGTACCATGACCTCGCTGGATGACGCGCTCGAAGCCATCCGCTCGGCGGTCGGCCCCAAGGGCTGGATCGCCGAGGGGGACGCGATGGAACCCTACCTGGTCGAGCAGCGCGGCCTGTTCCGCGGCTCCTGCGCCATGGTGGTCCGCCCGGCCTCGACCCGCCAGGTCTCCGAGGTGGTCGCCCTGTGCGCCGGGGCCGCCATCCCCATCGTCCCCCAGGGCGGCAACACGGGGCTGGTCGGGGGCGGGGTGCCCGAGGGCGGCATCGTCCTCGGCCTCGACCGGATGACGCGGATCCGCGACCTCGATCACCTCAATCAAACATTGTGCGTGGACGCCGGTTGCGTGCTCGCCGACCTCCAGGCGGCGGCCGAGGAGGCCGGCTTCCTGTTCCCCCTCTCCATGGGTTCGGAGGGAAGCTGCAGGATCGGCGGCAACCTGGCGACCAACGCCGGCGGGGTCGCCGTGCTGCGCTACGGCACGGCGCGCGACCTGGTGCTGGGCCTCGAGGTGGTGCTGGCCGACGGCCGCGTCCTCGACGGCCTCAGAGGGTTGCGCAAGGACACCACCGGCTACGACCTCAAGCACCTGTTCATCGGCTCCGAGGGCACGCTGGGCATCATCACGGCGGCCGTGGTCAAGCTGTTCGTGCGGCCCCGGGTCCGCGAGACCGTGTTCGCCGCGGCGCCGTCGCTGGAAGCGCTGATGGAGCTGTTCTCGGCCTCGCGCCATGCCTTCGGCGACAACCTCACCGCCTTCGAGATGGTGCCGCGGATCGGCCTCGAGTTCGGGCTCAGGCACGTCCCTGGGGTGGTCGATCCGTTCGCCGCCCGCCACCCCTATTACGTCCTGATCGAACTGAGCGGTATCGGGGTGTCCCTGCGCGAGACCCTGGAGACGTTCCTCGCCGGGGTCCTCGACGACGGCCACATCGCCGACGCGGTGATCGCCGACAGCCAGGCCCGGGCCATCGAGTTGTGGCGCATCCGCGAGGCCATCCCCGAGGCCCAGCGCTTCGAGGGCGGCAGCATCAAGCACGACCTGTCGCTGCCGGTTTCCAGGATTCCCGAGTTCGTCGACCGCGCCACCCGGCTGGTCACCGGCGAGCTGCCCGGGCTGCGGGTGGTCGCCTTCGGGCACCTGGGCGACGGCGGCATCCACTTCAACCTCAGCCAGCCCGAGGGCGCCGACCGGCAGGCGTTCGTGGCGCGCTGGGAACACTTCAACCGGCTGGTCCACGACCTGGCCCACGAGATGGGCGGCAGTTTCAGCTCCGAGCACGGCATCGGCCGGCTCAAGATGGACCACCTGAGACGCTACAAATCGGACGTCGAGCTGGACCTGATGCGAACCCTCAAGGCGGCTCTCGACCCCCAGGGCATCATGAACCCGGGCAAGGTCATCGAACCATGATCCGGGTGGCGGCGCTGCGCCGTCTGTTGACGCGAGGGGCGCGGGGGGGTCGCTTGGCGAGGGCATCCAACGGAATCTCGACCTCCGGGGCCGGCGGCGGCGCTCCGATCGTCGCGTAGTCTCCATACTTCCTGCACGCCCGGAACATGGCGACCGCGTTTTCCGGCTTGCAGCCGGGATGCAGCGAGTTCGACGAACACAGCACGAAGCCGCCGCCCGGGGCCGCGATCTCGATCACTCTGCGGGTCTCGGCCTCGACCTGGTCCGGTTCCCCGAACACCAGGAGATCGAGGCAGTCGACGTTGCCGCAAAGGCTGATCCTGTCACCGAGATGGGCCTTGGTCTGGGCCAGGTCCATGCACTGGGGCTGGATCGGGTGGAAGCCGTCGAAGCCGATCTCCACCAGGTCGTCGACCAGCGACCACATATTCCCGTCGCTGTGCTTGAGCACCTTGAGACCCTTGGCGTGGGCGTGGTCGACGAGCTCCTTCTTGTAGGGGCGGATGAACGCCTGGTAATGTTGCGGTGACATCAGGAGATAGTCGTTCCCCGCCAGGTCGCCGTCTAATTTCATGATATCGATGCCGATCTCGGCGGAGATGTCGATCACCTTCCTGTTGAAGTCGGTGGTGATTCGCGCCACGGCGTGGACGAACTCCGGGTCGGTGGCGAAGTCGATGAGGTACTTGTCCAAGCCTCCGCGGATCAGCCAGCCCTCCTTGAACGGGCCGTTGATGGTCATGATGGAGGCGCGGTCGGGACCCAGGCGCTCCATGACGTGGCGGGCGCCGGCGAAGTCTTCGAGGGTGAGCCGGGCCGCCATGTCGTAGCGCTCGGCGTCCCGCAAGCCGTTTATCGGCCCCTCGACGACGGCGGGAAGGCCAAATTCGCTGAGGATGAAGCGGCGGCCGTATTTATCCTCGCCGAACTCCTCGGAGGTCCGCTCGAGGCCGGTGGAATAGACGAGCCAGGCGGCGTCGATGTCGAGCGCCTCGACGACGTCGCAGAAGAGGTCCAACACCTCGATCGGTTCCTCGCCGTAGCGCGTTGCCTCCTGGCCCCTCTCGGGGAGTTCCAACCCCAGGCATTCGGCCATCCCCCAGACCACCTTCTCGTCGATCCAGTCGTACATCGGCACCCGATCCGGCTGCTCGTTCGAAATGGCGGTCAGCAATCGTTCCCGTGAATTCATACGACATTCCCCAGATAACATCTCGAGCCGACCCGGATTATAGGCGGGCCCGGTTCCAACCGGAATGCCTGGCGCGCCGAAAAAAAACAGCCGGGTCGATGACCCGGCTGTTCGAGTATGGAGGCGTCGAGTATAGTATTTGGATCCATCCCGTCAGGGGGGGGAAGAGCGGGTAGGATCCGATTTCCGGGTAATTGAGCCCGAAAATCATGTTCGCTGGGGGGAACCAGATCCTCAGCTAGGCGAACCATAGTCCCGAATTGTTTCGCCATGATGTCAAAACGCCCGGTTTGTTGTTTCAATTATGACTAACCGGACCACTGCCCGAGGGAGCCCGCAACGTCATGACTTCCTACACCGCGCCCCTGGACGACATGCGTTTCGTCATCAACGAGCTGGCGAATCTCGAAGCGGTCGCCGCCCTGGACGGCCACCAGGACGCCACCCCCGACCTGGTGGAGGCGATCCTCGAGGAGGCCGGCAAGTTCGGCTCCGAGGTCCTGGCCCCCCTCAACCACCCCGGCGACCGCCAGGGCTGCGTCCTCGAGAACGGCGTGGTCAGGACCCCGGACGGCTTCCGCGAGGCCTACGCGCGGTTCGTCGAGGGCGGCTGGAACGGCGTCCCCTTCGATCCCGACTACGGCGGCCAGGGGCTGCCGTGGCTGGTCTCGACGGCGGTCTCGGAGGTGTGGAACGCCGCCAACATGTCGTTTGCCCTGTGCCCGCTGTTGAGCCAGGGAGCGGTCGAACTGCTGAGCGCCCACGGAACCGACGAGTTGAAGGCGCGGTTCCTGCCCAAGCTGGTCAGCGGCCAGTGGAACGGCACCATGAACCTGACCGAGCCCCAGGCCGGCTCCGACCTGGCCCAGGTGCGGGCGCGGGCCATCGCCGAGGACGGCCACTACCGGATCAGCGGCCAGAAGATCTTCGTCACCTACGGCGAACACGATTTCACCGACAACATCCTCCACATGGTGCTCGCCCGGACCCCCGACGCGCCGCCCGGGATCAAGGGCATCTCGCTGTTCATGGTCCCCAAGTTCCTGGTCGAGGACGACGGCGCGCCGGGGCCGCGCAACGACCTGCGCTGCGTGTCCATCGAGCACAAGCTGGGGATCAACGCCAGCCCCACCGCGACCCTCTCCTACGGCGACGACGGGGGCGCCGTCGGCTACCTGGTGGGCGAGGAGAACCGGGGCATCGATTACATGTTCACCATGATGAACAACGCCCGCCTGGCGGTCGGCCTGGAGGGCGTCGCGATCTGCGAACGGGCCTACCAGCAGGCCCGCGACTATGCCCGCGAACGCATCCAGGGCCGCCGGATGGGCAGCACCGACCCCGCCAGCGTGGCCATCGTCGAGCACGCCGACGTGCAACGGATGCTGCTGTCCATGAAATCGCAGACCGAGGCCACCCGGGCGCTGGCCTACTTCGTCGCCGCCCACATCGACATCGCCAAGCGCCACCCCGAGGAAGAGACGAGGAAGCGCAGCCTGGCCCTGGTCGGGCTGCTGACGCCGGTGGTCAAGGCGTGGAGCAGCGACACCGCGGTCGAGGTCGCCAGCACCGGCATCCAGGTCCACGGCGGGGCCGGCTACATCGAGGAGAGCGGCGCCGCCCAGTACCTGCGCGACGCCCGCATCACCACCATCTACGAAGGCACCAACGGCATCCAGGCCAACGACCTGGTGGGCCGCAAGGTGGCCCGCGAGGATGGCCGGACGGCGAAGGCCTTGATCGCCACCATGGGTGAGCTGGACGGCGAGTTGGCGGCGGCGGGCGACGACATGGCGGTCATCCGGGCCCGCCTCGGCGGGGGAATCGCCGCCCTGGCCGAGGCCACCGCGTGGGTGGTCGAAACCTTCCCCGAAAACCCCAATCTGGTTGCCGCCGGGGCCGTCCATTACACCCGCCTGATGGGCTATACCACCGGCGGCTGGCTGATGGCCCGCGCCGCCCTGATCGCCGGCCGCCGGCTGGCCGCCGGGGTGGGCAACCCCGTTTTCATGCGCGCCAAGATGGTCTCGGCGCGCTTCTTCGCCGACCAGTACCTGGCCCAGTGTCCGATGCTGGCCACCGTTTTCAAGGAGGGCTCGGCGGCGCTCGAGGATTTCGACGGCGATCTGCTGTAATACCAAAGGTCATTGATAATGACCCATAGAGATCGTGCCTGCGTCCCGTCGGGCAGGAAGGAAGCCGAAGGCGATGCGGCGCATCGTCGAGGCTTTCTGACGCCCTCCGACGGGGCGCAGGCGCGACCGGAACGGCGGCTTTCCAAGGCTTTCGGACGTCGTCAAGCCCGGCTTGCGATGCCCCGCATCGCCGCGCCGCGCTTTCCTAGCCGAAAACCTTGGAAAGCCGTCTCTATGGGTCATTATCAATGACCTTTGGTATAAAAGCCTGTTTGGAGAGTTGATGAAGGGATTCGACCGATACATCTTCCGGCAACTGCTGATCGGGATGATCCTGGTCACCGCCGGGCTGACCTGCGTGATCTGGCTGACCCAGTCGCTGCGCTTCATCGAGATGATCGTCAACCGCGGGCTGAGTGCCGGCAAGTTCATCTACCTGACCATTCTGCTGCTGCCCAATTTCCTGTCGGTCATCCTGCCCATCGCGTTGTTCACGGTCGTCGTCTTCACCTACAGCAAGCTGATCTCCGACCGCGAGCTGGTGATCATGCGGGCCGCCGGGGTCAGCCAGCTCACCCTGGCCAAGCCCGCCATCCTGCTGGCCGTCCTGGTGGTCGTGACCGGGCTCGGGTTGGATATCTTTGCCCTGCCCCAGTCCTACCGGATGTTCCGCGAACTGCAGTGGGACATCCGCTACGGTTACTCCCATGTCCTTCTTCAGGAAGGCGCCTTCAACATCATTTCCAAGGACATCACCGTCTATGTCCACGAGCGGACCGGAAACAAGGAACTTCTCGGGATCTTGGTCCACGACAGCCGCAACGAAAAGAAGCCGTTCACCCTGCTGGCCGAGCGCGGCGCGCTGGTGGAAAGCAAGAAGGGCTCACGGGTGGTCATGTTCAACGGCAGCCGGCAGGAGGTGAACAAGGAAACCAACCAACTGTCGATCCTCTATTTCGACCGCTACATCGTCGATCTGGATGCCCCCACCGGCGACAAGATGAAACGGGCCAGGGAACCCCGGGAGCGGACGCTGGAGGAGTTGTTCGACGTCAGGAACGACACCACCCTGGCTCCGCGGCAGTACGGAAAGTACATCGTCGAGGCCCACAAGCGCCTGACCATGCCGCTTTCCTCCCTGGGCTATACCCTGATCGCGCTGGCCTGCCTGATCTCGGGCAATTTCAGCCGCCGGACCCAGTATCACCGCCTGATTACCGCCGTCCTCGTCATGATCGCCTTTCAACTGTCGGCCCTCGGCCTCAGCAACCTTTCGGCGAGGAACCTCGTCCTTGTCCCCCTGATGTACGTCAACGCCGCGTTGCCGATCCTCTTCGGCTTCATTTTCACGGTGTGGTCGCCGCGGCTGCGCCGTCCGGCGAGATCGGAAGGCCTATAGGAGCCCGTCGGCCAGCCCGGCGATGATCCCGGCGCCGCGTTCGCCGCTTCTCCCGGGGTTGAACACCCACCGTTTCCGCAACTCCCCGGCGCGGGCGGCGAAGGCGTCGGGGTCCGCGCACAGCGAGCGGGCCAGCGCCGGAACCTCGTCGAGGCGCTCCGGGGCCACGACGGCTCCCGCCTGCCGGCGGTAGGCGACCTCGAGGGGCGTCGCGTCCAGGCGCTCGTACTCCGGGTTGTTGACCTTCCGCGGAAGGTCGATGAAGACCACCGGGCGTTCCAGCCCGAAGACGAATTCCATGGCCACGCCCGACCAGTCGCTGACCATCAGGTGGGCGTCGAGGAGGGAATCCAGGGCAGAGATATCCGCATCGAGGGCGAACCGGGGATGGCCGTGGAACCGCGCCGCCAGACCATCGATCGCCTTCGGGGTCAACTGGCGGGTCCTGGGATGGGGGCGCACGGTGACCCGGTGACCGGCGTCGAGCAGGATCTTCACCAGGTCCCCGCCGCATGTTTCCAACAGCCCCTGGGGGCCCCACGACGGCGCCACCAGGATGTGCAGGCCATTACCGGTGGCGGGGTGACCGGCGGCCGCCATCAGGGTGTCGAGCGGTCCGTAGCCGTGTTCGAACAGCCCCTTGGCCGGCAGCCCCTCGAGCTCCTCCCAGCGGCGGATCTCGGCCACTTGATGGGGGCCGGTGCACATCACCGAATCGAAATGGTCGAAGGCCCCGGAGCGGTAGATCATGTGGGTGCTGACCATGGAGTGAAGCAGGTGGACGTAATGGACCGGATGGCGGGAGCGCTCGACGTGGAAGGCCCCCAGATCGGGCAGGGTCATCACCATGACCCCGGCCTGGAGGGTCTGGAACATGTAGATCATGGCCCCGCCGGTACCGACGTAGAAGGCGTCGATGCGGGGGTCGTCGCCGCTCGGCAAGGGGTCGTCGGCATCCGAGGTCAGATAGCAGATGGTCCGTCCGTGGTCCTCCAGCAGGCTGTCCACGACCGGCTTGAAATAGCCCCAATAGGAGGCGCCCTCCGAATAGAACACGATCCGCCGCCGGGCGACATCGAGCCTCTTGAAGCGGCGCAGGTCCCGCCAGGCGCGGAGGAACGAGGGAAGGCCGATCAAGAAGAATCCCCGGAGGAATCGGTTCGGTCCTGCTTTCGGTCGGTGAAAAAGCCCTTCACCCGCCGCCAATAGAGCTGGAGAACGACCAGCAGCCCGGCGATGGCGCCCAGCACCAGTTGCAGGAACATGCTCGTGGTCCCGGGGTCGATGTAGGCCCGGGCGGTCCCGGGGACGGCGATCAACAGGCAAATCAAGATCAGGCGGTGGGCGATGGTCATGGCATTTCGATCTCTTCGAGGTTTCGTGAATCGCGCTTGAAGACACGGTCCGCAAGAAGCGCCGGATCGCTCCCTTCCAGGCACCCGAAGACGATCCGGAACTGGTTGACCGGGGTGATCGAGGGATAGAACATGTCCCGGCATCGTCCTTCGGGAAGACGCATCGCCATCAGTATCCCAAACCTTGACTTGAGCGACGCCGGCCCGGTCCTGGTGCCGTGATCGGCCGAGAAGATGATGATCGGGTCGGTGTCGTCGGCTTCGAGAATGGCATCGGTGAGGTCGATCAACTCGGCGTTCAGACACCTGATGTCGTTGATGTAGCGGTCGTAGAGATCCCTGAGGTCCTCGGGCACGTTACCGTCCAGCCACCGGCCCTGCAAGTCCCAGCCGCTGGTGTCGGCCCGCGAGCAGTCGCGGTTGAAGCGGATCGGCGGATGGGGCGACAGGATGTGGGCGAACAGGAAGAACGGCGTTTCCCGGCGAATCCTCAACTGGCGGGTGACGTCGGCGACGTCGTTCAATTCGAACTCGAACAGGGCGCTGGGCAGGTGCTTGGCCAGGACATGGAGCGGGGTCAGTTTCATCAGCCCGATCTCGGCCTCGGAGACGCTGAAGGCGGAGCGCGTCGGCCCCGTGATGCAGCGGTCCTCGCCGCCGCCGCACCGGGTCGGTAGCAGCCCGCCGCCGGGTTCGGCGTGGATGTAGCGGTAGCCGGAACGGCGGAAGGTCTCGACGGTGCGGTTGAAGCCGCGCAGTTGGGAGGCATAGAACCTGGCGTGCAGGGGTTCGCCCTCGGGCAGGATGTAGTCCATCTCCAGCGTCGTGGCGATCGAGAACTTGGTGCTCGGATAGTTGGACCAGCTCCGCTCAGCGACGACGAACCCCCGCTCCCGCAGGGCGTCGAGGAACGGCGTGTTGTCGAACCCCACCCCCTCCTTCAGCACGTCCCATCGCGGGTAGGCGTCGGCGACCACCCAGTAGACGTTGCGGCGATCGCGGATGGCGCCCGTCGTCGCCGGTTCCCGTTGTCCGGCCGCCACGGGTTGGCCCGGAAGGAGTCGGTGGTTGACGATCTGAACGGCCGGCACCACCATCATCACCGCAACCCCGGCCACCATCGCCCGCCGCCCCGCCGCGAGCCCGCTCAGCCGCCACGCCAGGGCGGCGACGGCGAGCGCCACCACCACCCACCCGGCAAACCTGAAGACGTCCCGCGTCACCCCCAGCGCGACCAGCAGCCCCGACAGAAGATCGTAGGTGAAGAAGGCGACGACCAGGGCGCCGATCGCATAGGACAGGCGGACCAGGCCGTCACCCTTGACCAGGATGCCGAGAAGCCCCGTCGCCATGGCCAGGGTTCCGCTCCACGCCGCCCACGCGGCGGCGATCCTGCCGTAATAGGCGGTTTCGTCCACGTTGTGGCCGAGGAACGACAGGAACGGCCAGGTCGAGAACAGCAGGACGATCCCGATCGCCTTCGCCAAAGCCCTGTTTGGTGTCATTGGTCCCTGCATGAGTGTTGTCCGGCGAACCCGGGGGAGACTTGGAATCGACCGGCCCGGAGTATATAGAAATATATAAACACGCCCAGTCCCGTTGTCGTCGGGGCCGCGGCGGGGGCTTTCCGGAAACACAGGACCCAGACACCCGTGTACCTGTCGACCACCATGTCGTTCTACATCGGCCGCCACTTCCTGGTCAGTTTCCTGGCCCTGTTCTTCATGTTCCTGATGCTGATCATGCTGTTCGACGTCGTCGAGCTGTTGCGCCGTTCGGCCTCGCGGCCCGAGGTCAGCTTCTCGATGGTTCTGGAGATGGCGTTGCTGAAGCTTCCCCACATGGGCCAGGAGACCTTTCCCTTTGCCGTGCTGTTCGGCGGGATGGCGGCGTTCTGGCGCTTGACCCGCAGCCACGAACTGGTGGTGACCCGGGCGGCGGGGGTCTCGGTGTGGCAGTTCCTGCTGCCGGTTCTGATTCTCGCCTTCCTGCTGGGACTGCTCAAGATCGCCGTCTTCAACCCCCTGGCCTCGGCCACGCTGTCGCGCTACGAACGGCTCGATGCGATTCTGTTCCAGGGACAAACGAGCCTTCTCGCCCTGTCGAGCACCGGCCTGTGGCTACGCCAGGCCGGGGAGGCCGGGCAGTCGGTGGTCCATTCGAAGAAAGCCCTGCAACGGGGCAACGTGGTCGAACTGCGCAAGGTCACCGTCTTCATGTACGAGGGCAGCGACAATTTCCTGGAACGCATCGACGCCGAGGTGGCGCGCCTGGAGGACGGGTTCTGGCTCCTCTTCGACGCCTGGGTGTACCGCCCGGAGAAACCGGCCCGCTTCGAGAAGGAATTCCGGCTCCCCACCGACCTCACCCTGAGCTCGATCCAGGACAGCTTCGCGTCTCCCGAAACCATGTCGTTCTGGGACCTCCCCGACTTCATCAAGACCCTCGAGACCGCCGGTTTTTCGGCGATTCGCCACCGGCTTCACTGGCATTCGCTGTTGGCGGTGCCGTTGCTGATGTGCGCCATGGTGCTGATCGCCGCCACCTTCACGCTGCGCCATGCCAGGCGCGGCGGGACCACCTTCGTCATCTCCTGCGGCGTCCTCACCGGTTTCGTGTTCTACTTCTTCTCGGACGTCGTCTTCGCGCTCGGACTGTCCGACAGCATCCCGGTGATCCTGGCCGCCTGGGCGCCCTCGGTGGTCACCACGCTGCTCGGCCTGGCCATGCTGTTGCACCTCGAGGACGGCTAGGAAGGAATGCGGACATGATACGGATTGTTCGAGGCCTGCTGGTCCTTGCCGTCGCCTTCCTGTTCGCCCCCGCCCAGGCCCAGGAGATGCTACGGATCGCGGCGGTGGTCAACGACGAGGTCATTTCGGGATACGACCTCAACTCCCGGCTGACGCTGGCCCTGGTCTCCTCGGGGGCGGAAGACCGCCCCGAGACCCGGCGCCGCCTGGCCCCGCAGGTGTTGCGTGGATTGATCGACGAGAAGCTGAAGCTCCAGGAAGCCCAGCGGCTCGATATCCGCGTCACCAAGGAGAACATCGACCATGCTCTGGCCCAGGTGGAACGCCAGAACGGCCTGTCCAAGGGTGGGCTCGACGATTTCCTGACCCGCTTCGGCATCGAAAAACCGGTCCTGATCGACCAGCTCGAGGCCGAAATCGCCTGGGTCAAGGTGGTGTCCCGCAGGCTGCGGGCGAACATCCAGATCGGCGACGACGAAATCGACGACCGGATTGCCCGCATCGAGGCCAATAAGGGAAAACCGGAACACCGCGTCGGGGAAATCTTTCTCCCGGTCGAGAACCCCCGGCAGGAAAGCGAAATCCGTGCCCTCGCCGAACGACTGTACCAACAACTCAAGGGTGGAGCCGGGTTCTCGGCCCTGGCCCAGAACTTCTCGCAAAGCGCCTCGGCCGCGGTGGGCGGCGACCTGGGATGGATCAGTCCGGGTCAACTGGGGGGCGAATTCGATGCCATGCTGGCCAAGATGAAGCCGGGACAGTTTTCGCCGCCGGTCAAATCGCTGAACGGCTATCACATCCTTCTGCTTCGCGATCGCCGTACCGGACGGGGACTGTCGACCAAGGATCAGATCGTCACCTTGCAGCAGTTGTTCGTGGCCCTGCCCGCGAACCCCACGACGGCCGAGGTGAGCAGCCAGATGGAGCTGGCCGCGACCATGGGCCAGGTCGCCAAGAACTGCGAGGAAATGAAGGCCCTGGGCCGGGAATCGGGTTCTCCCATGTCGGGCAGCCTGGGCAAGGTCAGGTTGAGCAGACTTCCCTACGATCTGAGGTCGGTGGTCGAGACCCTGCCCCTCGACACCGCCAGCCAGCCCCAACGCGGCGGCAACGGCATCATCGTCCTCATGGTGTGCGAGCGCGAGGAAGGGTCGCCCGACACCGAGGTCCGCGAGAGGATCAAGGAGATGCTGGTCCAACAGCGTCTCGACATCGCCGCCAGGAGTTATCTGCGCGACCTGCGGCGGGCCGCCTTCATCGATGTGAGGCTATGACGGGGGCACCCCCCGGCGCCGGGAAACCGCTGGCCCTGACCATGGGCGAGCCGGCCGGGATCGGCGGCGAGATCGCCCTCAAGGCCTGGCTGGGACGGACCCGGGAGCTGCCTTGCTTCTTCATCCTCGACGATCCCGGGCGCCTGTCGCGTCTCGCCGGGAGGCTCGGGATGAAGGTCCCGGTGCGGACCATCGAGGCCCCCCAACAGGCGCTCGAGGCCTTCGCCGCGGGATTGCCGGTGCTGCCCCTGGCGCTGGCCGTCGAGCCGCTCCCCGGGAGGCCGGACCCGGCCAACGCCGCCGCCGTGCGCCGGGCCATCGAGGACGCCGTCGGGCTGGTCCGCGGCGGCGACGCCGGCGCCGTGGTCACCAACCCGATCCACAAGCGGACGCTTTACGAAGCCGGTTTCGAATTCCCCGGCCACACCGAATTCCTGGCCGCGCTTGCCGGGATCGACACCCCGCCGGTGATGATGCTGGCCTGTTCCCAATTGCGGGTGGTCCCGGTGACCGTCCACCTCGGCCTCGGCGAGGCCGTCGAGAGGCTGACCACCGCCGCCATCGTCGAAACCGCGCGGATCACCGAGGCGGCCTTGCGCCGGGACTTCGCGATCCCCCGGCCGAGACTCGCGGTGGCCGGGCTCAACCCCCACGCCGGGGAGGGCGGCGCCATGGGCTCGGAGGAGGCCGAGGTCATCGCCCCGGCGGTCGAGCGGCTGCTCGAAGAAGGCCTCGACGTGTTCGGCCCGGTGCCCCCCGACACCCTGTTCGGCGCCGGCGCCCGCCAGAGCTTCGACGCCGCCGTGTGCATGTACCACGACCAGGCCCTGATCCCCATCAAGACCCTCGATTTCGAGCACGCCGTCAACGTCACCCTGGGCCTGCCGTTCGTCCGCACCTCGCCCGACCACGGCACCGCATTGGACCTCGCGGGCAGCGGCCGGGCCAGCGAGGCGAGCCTGGTGGCGGCCCTCGGCCTGGCCGCCGATATGGTCCGCCGGCGGTCGTCACGGCGATGACGCCCGACCTGCCGCCGCTGCGCGAGGTCATCGCCCGCTACAAGCTGAGCGCCCGGCGCGACCTGGGCCAGCATTTCCTGTTCGACCTCAACCTGTGCGCCCGCATCGCCCGCGCCGCCGGCGACCTCGGCGAGTGCAACGTGATCGAGATCGGCCCGGGACCCGGCGGCCTGACCCGGGCCCTCCTGGAGGCCGGCGCCCGCCGGGTGTTCGCGATCGAGCGCGACGAGCGCTGCATCGCCGCCCTGGCCGACCTCGCCGCCGCTTATCCCGACCGCCTGCATCTGGTCGAGGCCGACGCCCTGGCGACCGACCCCGCCGCCCTCGCCCCGCCGCCGCGGCGGATCGTCGCCAACCTGCCCTTCAACATCGCCACCCAACTGCTGATCGGCTGGCTGGAGCGGATCGGCGAGTATCAGGGCCTGACCTGCATGTTCCAGCGCGAGGTCGCCGAGCGCCTCGCCGCCGGCCCCGGGAGCAAGACCTACGGGCGGCTGTCGGTGATCGTCCAGTGGCTGTGCGAGGTCCGCCTCGAGTTCAACGTCGACATGCGGGCTTTCACCCCGCCGCCCAAGGTCGCCGGCAGCGTGGTCACCCTGACCCCGCGCCCGGAACCCCTGGCGACGGCCCAACGGGCGGCCCTGGAGACGGTGACCGCGGCCGCCTTCGGCCAGCGCCGCAAGATGCTGCGGGCCAGCCTCAAGCGTCTGGACCTCGACCTGGAAGGACTGGGGATCGACCCCACGGCGCGCGCCGAGACCCTGAGCGTCGAGGACTTCTGCGCCCTGGCCCGCGCCCTCGGCGATTAGAGCACGTCAGGATTGATTCGACTCGCCCGATCCATCCTTCGACACGCCGCTTCGCGGCTGCTCAGGATGAGGTTGTTGTTGAAATCCAAAGGAATTCATCATCCTGAGCAGCGAGCGAAGCTCGCGTGTCGAAGGATGGCAGGCGGGTCCCATCAATCCTGACGTGCTATAGAGCGCATCGAGATCAAGAGTCGCATCCTTCGACACCCGAGCTTCGTTCGCTGTCCGGGATGGGTGGCGAGGGGGTTGAGGTTGCTCATGGCAGTCTCTCCCGGATGGCGTCGATGACCGCCGAGTTGCTGGTCACCACCGGGCACCCGAAGGCCTCCTCCAGCAACGGCTTGGCGTCCAGGGCCCGGAAGTTGGTGCACGACGCGAACAGGCCGTCGAAGTCGACCCCGGCCAGCTTGTCACGGGCGAAGTCGACGATGTCGCCGGGCGTCGGGGCGGCCAGCTCGATGTTGACCGACAACCCCAGACCGTGCGCCGCCACCACCTCCACCCCGCCCTCCTCGAGGGAGCGGCGCACGGCATCGGTGAGCGCCGGGACGTAGGGGGTGATCAGCGCCACCCGGCGCAGCCCGAGGCGCCCGAGGGCGCCGGAGACAGCGTTGATG
>CAZWEZ010000042.1:22865-31743 GCA_964632795.1 uncultured Thalassospiraceae bacterium
TGACCCCGATCGCGGGACAGCCGGCCCGCCGGCCCAGGTCCTCGCAGATCCCGCGGTCGTACTCCAGTCCGCCCAGGGAGCCGGCCGAGGTGCAGCCGAAGACCAACAGGTGGGGCTCGACGGTGCCCAGGTCCCCGGCCGCCTTGGCGGCATGCTCCTCGATCATCCGCCGTTCGGCCTCGGGCGTCGTCTCGACCAGGTACATGCGCCCGGTGTGGACCGCGACCCGGTCCCTCGGCAGGGCGCCGTGCAGGTCGCCCTCCATCACCGTGTTCGACGACGGCACCAGCAGGGCCAGGCGCATGATATCGTCGGGGGCGCCCGTCATCGCTACCAGCGCCCGTTGCCGGGCCGCATGTCCTGGCGGGCCAGGCGGATATCGAAGCGGTTGCGGATTCGGGCGTCGGCCTCCTGGTCCACGTGGTCCGGGTAGTAGCGGCCCATGACCTCGCGCAGCCGGTCCTTGGTCCTCAGGCGGATGTCCTTGTCCCCGGCCTTTTCCCACTCGTCGATGGTCCGCCGGTCGGCGAGCCGGGGATAGACGTACTCGGTCTCCATCAGCCTCAGGGTCTGCGGGTGGCCCAGGAAGTGGCCGGGGCCGGCCACCACCTCCTCGATCACCGGCACCGACAGCCTGTCATCGTCGACCTCGATGCCGCGCAAGGCGCGCAGGACGCCGCCCAGCATGTCGCCGTCGACCATCATCGCCTCCTGGGAGAAGGCGATGATGTCGGCCAGCACGCCGGCGCTCTCGAAGATCATGTTGGCGCCGGCCAGCGCCGGCAGCGTCGTCAGGTAGCCCTTCTCCCATCCCGCCTGGACATCGGGGGTCTTGGAGCTGGTGATGCCGACGCCGACCGAGGACGGCAGGTCGTAGAAGTTGGCCATCTCGGCCGCGCCCGCCGCCAGCAGGGCGTTCTCGCCCCCGCCCCCGGCGTAGGCGCCGGTGCGCAGGTCGGTGACGAAGGGCCAATTGGCGAACAGCACCGGATGGCCCGGCTTAAGCAGATTCAGCGCGACGATCGCCGACAGCGCCTCGGCGTTGCCCTGCAGCAGGGCGCCGGCCAGCGAAGCCGGGGCGGTGGCCCCGGTCTGGCCGCAGGAGATGGCGACCACCGGCATCCCGTGCCTCACCGCCGCGTCCATCACATCGCAGGCCCCCTGGACGAAGCGCAGCGGGGGCACCACGAAGGTGGAGATGACGCTGGCGAAGGGGCGTTTGCGGAACTCGGCGCCCGAGCCGTCGCCGCCCAGCGACAGGTCGAACATCTGGAGCGCCTTCTCCAGGTGGTGCGGCTTGAAGAAGCTGGAGATCATGTGCTTGGTGGTCCCCGACATGACGGCGTAGGCGGTGTTGAGGTCGAGAACCTCGGGGTCGGTCAGGTCGCAGGCGACGCAGGAGCGGACCACGAAGTGCATGTGATCGAGCGAGTCCTCGAGACGGGCCGTGTCGTAGACGTCCAGCAGGTTGGATTCGCGGTAGCGATCGGTCTCGACATCCAGGATCTGGACCGTGCCGCTGGAGCCGCCCAGGTGGACCCGGGTCCCGCTCATGTCCAGGTCGTGGGCCGGATCGCGTCCATGGAGGACGAAGTCGCGCCCCGCCTTGGCGATGGCGTCCTCGACCATGGCGCGGGGGAAATGCAGCCGGCCGTCGCCGTCCAGGCTCCCCCCCGCCTCGACCACCCGGGTGTTCCAGGCCTCGGTGGCGCCGGCGATGCCGATTCGCTCCAGGATGTCGAGCGAGGCCTCGTGGATCCGCTTGACCTGGGAGTCGTTCAGCGGCCGGTACCAGCCCCCGGGCATCCCCGGGGGAACGGCCAAGCCGCCGGATGTCTGGCTTCGCTTGCGGTGGCGGGCGCTGCGTCCGCCGGCTCGTCTAGTACTGACTTTCATAATTCCTCGCCCCATGTGATCGCTTTTCCCGTTTCCCCGGCAGGAGGCGGCGCGCCGGCGATGCCGGCGCATCGTCAAGCGCCGCCGACGCCCCGGGGGAGCGGGAAAAGCGACCCTCCGGGCGGCCTTGCGCGGCTCCCGGTCGTCGTCGCGCGCCACTTGTGATGGGCCGCCATCACGGCGCGACGCGCTCCTAGCCGGGAGCCGCGCAAGACCGTCACATGGGGCGAGGAATTATGAAAGTCAGTACTAGTGGCCTGTATCATTTAAATTGCCCCCCTACGACGGCGTTGCGAGGCTTCCGGACGTCGTCGCCGGCCGTCTCGACCCACAGCATATCGCCGCTATCGAGCCGCCCGGCAAGGGTTTTCGACGACAACCTCTGACGGCTGCCGTCGGCGCGCTGGACGAAGAAGTTGGCGGTCTCGAACTTCTTGAGCGACCTCGCCCCCGGCTACGCGCTCAGCGGCCGGGGCGCCCTGGATGCCGGTCATCTCCCGCCTGGCGAGTCCCCGTTCGAGGAAACCCTCGAATTCGCGACGTCACACATCCAACGAGATTTCGAAAAAAATAAACCCGCCGGGAAGCGGTTCCCCGTCGACGACGGGAACCGCTTCCGGCGGGAGGAAAACCGGAGTTTTCCGGCCAGGGGGCGGCATCGCCGGGCCGCCTCCCGGGATTCTAGCTACTTCTTTTTCTTCCCTTTCTTGCCTTTCTTCTTGCCCTTTTTACCCTTCTTTCCTTTGGCCATTTTCTTTCCTTTCTTCCCTTTGGGTTTCTTCACGTCTTTCTTTTTACCCTTGCCGGCACTCTCGCCTCCCTTGGCGACGGCGGGCGCCGGAGGCATCATGGCCTTGGCGGCCTTGATGGCGTTGACGGCGCGCGCCGCGCCGAATCCCCGGATTCCGGTGATCTGTTCCTTGGATGCCTTGGCCAGTTGGGCGACCGTCTTGATGCCGGCTCCGGCGAGGGCGGCGGCGCCGCTTTTGGCGATGCCGCGAATATCCGTGATCGCTGGTCTCATGGTCTTCCCCTAATTTCCGATATCTTACGCAACATGGAATCCGCCACGCATTCAGGAAAAAGAAATCGGTTTGGCCAATACCCGAATTTCATTACGCCGTCATCTTCGAATTTCGATGGAATCGAGACCATAATGAAACTGCTGCGTAAACCTCGAAGGTGATCCGATATCCTTTCATACGTTTTTTTTTGATGTCTTTCAAATATTTTTCTGAATTGTAAAAAAAATGCATGACCACGGACATGGACCCGGCGATGGAAATTTCCCCCCCGCGACGTCCCTCCCCCGGCATCGGGTTTTCCGCCCGCCTTGGCCCCGTACGCTTCCATGTGCTATACCTCGCCCCGACCTCGGAGGAAGTTGGACATGGACTGGGTGGTTCAGGAGATGGCCCGAATATGGGTGGCGACGAAGGACTTCGTGTTCTTCGATACGTCGCGCCTGGCCGAACCCGGGATCGTCGCCCTGTTGACCCTCCAGGTCGTCCTGCTTTTCGGATCGGCGTTTTTTTCCGGCTCCGAAACCGCCTTGTTCTCCCTGTCGCGCCTCGACCTGCAGAAGCTGCGCCGCGACCGCCACCCCCAGTCCGAGATCCTGCACGATCTGCTGGACCAACCCCGGCGCCTGATCATTTCGATCCTGTGCGGCAACGAGCTGGTGAACATCGCCGCCACCGTCAACATGGCCGGGATTCTGGTCTACCTCTACGGCGTCGAGCGGGCCGGCCTGATCAACGTCATCGTGATGTTTCCGCTGCTGCTGTTGTTCGGCGAGGTGACGCCCAAGACCATCGCCGTCGGCGACCCGGTGCGGATCAGCGCCGGGCTGGTCGCCGCGCCGTTGGCCCTGTGGGTCAAGCTCATCATGCCGCTGCGCCGGGTGATCCGCATCCTGGCCGACGGCATCACCACCTGGATCGTCGGCGAGGAACGGGCGGACGAGAACATCCTCAGGGTCGAGGAGTTCCGGGCCATGCTCGAGGAGGTCGCCGCCGAGGGGGTGCTCGACGCCACCGAACGGGTGTTGATCGACAACCTGCTGGACGCCGGCGAGACCGAGATCGTCGAGATCATGACCCCGCGGACCCGGGTCAAGTTCCTCAACGTCGAGATGAGCGTGCCGGAGATGGTCGAGCGCTTCCGCGAGGCCCGCCATCCGCGGGCGCCGGTGTTCCGCAACCACCACGACAACCTGGTCGGGTTCATCCACGCCGAGGACATCCTGCGCCTGGTGCTCGACGACGTCGACCTGACCAAGCTGAAGCCTGAGGACATCATGCACCCGCCGGTGGTGGTGCCGCCGACCAAGAACGTGGACGAGATGTTCGACTTCTTCCAGGCCAACAACGCGCGGGCGGCGGCGGTCCTCAACGAGTTCGGCGGGGTCGACGGGTTCATCACCATGCGCGACGTGATCAAGTTCATCTTCGGCGAGATCTCCGAGGGGGTGACCGGCCAGGAGTTGTACCGGGAGCACGACGAGAACGTCTACGAGGTGCCCGGCGAGATGAAACTGACCGACTTCAACGACCTCACCAACTTCGCCATCGAGGACCCCCGCATGACCACCATCGGCGGCGTCGTCTTCCGCTACCTGGACCGCCTGCCCAAGGTCGGCGACCGGGTGGTCGTCGAGGGGCTGGTGGCGACCGTGCTCGAGATGGACGGCCACCGCATGGCCCGGGTCCGCGTCGCCAAGGGGTCGGCCGGCGAGGACGAAGAGGCCGCGGAATCGGAAGCCGCCAACCCAGCGGCGGAGCCGACCGGGACCCCCGGGCAAGGGCAAGGGAGCTAGGCCATGGAGCTTCCCCTCACCCTGGCGTTGATGGTCCTGCTGTTGCTGCTCAAGGGGTTCTTCTCGGGCTCGGAGATCGCCCTGGTCAACTCGGACAAGTTCAAGCTGCGCCACAACGCCAAGCACGGCCACCGGGGCTCGGAGCTGGTCCTCAAACTGTTCCAGACCCCCGACGTCCTGCTGTCGACGACCCTGGTCGGGACCAACATCACGACCGTGGTGTTGACCACCATCGGCACCTTGCTGATGATCCGCCTGTTCGGCGAGGGGGGAGCGCTGTATTCCTTCCTGGTCTTTTCGCCGTTGTTCCTGATCCTCGGCGAGATCGTCCCCAAGAGCGTCTACCAGCAGAAGTCGGACATCCTGACCCCGATCATCATCCACCCCCTCAGGTGGAGCTCCTTCGTCTTCTACCCGGTGATCTTCGTGTTCTCGCGGATCGCCCGCCTGGCCGCCCGCCTGGTCGGCGCCGGCAAGACCGAGCAGCCGCTGTTCATCACCCGCGAGCAGCTCGGCGCCCTGGTCGAGATCGCCGAGCACGGGAAAGCGATGAGCGCCATCGGCCGGGGCCGCATCAAGCGTGTCATCCGCTTCGCCGACACCACCGTCGCCGAGGCCATGATCCCGATCGCCGAGGTCACCGCCATCGACCGCAACCAAGCCACCACCGGCACCGCCATCGAACTGGTCCGCAAGCACGGCTTCAACCGGCTGCCGGTGTTCGAGAACAACACCTCCAACATCACCGGCATCGTCACCCTGACGACCTGGGACCTGATGGACCGGGAGCTGACCAGCCGGCCGCTGGAATCGCTGATCAAGCCGGCGCTCTACGTGTCGCCCCTGCAGACCATCGACCAGTTGCTGTCGACGTTGCGCCAGCGCGAGGACCACATGGCGATCGTGGTCGACGAGTTCGGCTCGGCGGCCGGCATGATCACCGTCGAGGACATCGTCGAGGAGGTGGTCGGCGAGATCGACGTCGGCTACGACTTCGACGAATACCTGCCCAAGCGCAAGCGCATCTTTGAGATGCTGACCGACGACGTGTACCTGATGGATTCGCGGCTTTCCATCTCGGCCGCCAACGAGGTGCTCGGGGTCGGCCTGCCGAGCACCGAATTCCACACCATCGGCGGCCTGGTCCTGGCCCGCCTGCGCCACATCCCCGAGGAGGGGGAGTACATCATCGAATCGGGATACCGCTTCACCGTCGCCGAAGCCACCCAGCGGGCCATCGTCAAGCTCAGGGTCGAACCGGAATCGACCGTCGGACGGACATAATCCAGCACCCCGACACCGCACGGATGCGCTATACTCTTCACGTCACTCTCCACGTCTCGCCGATTTGTGCGTATGATCCGGGCGGCGACGGAGGATAAATGCCGGTGGATCCGATTCTGTGGCTGGAGCTCATCGCCTTGGCGGTCATGATGGGGTTCTCGGCCTTCTTCTCCAGTTCCGAAACCAGCCTGTTCTCGCTCGACCGGGTGCAGCTGGATCAGATGCGCAAGGACGATCATCCGCGGATCGATCTGATCGAGCGCATGCTGAACCAGCCCCGCCGGCTGATCGTCACCATCCTGATCGGCAACGAGCTGGTCAACGTCGCCGCAACGGTGATCTCGGCGGCGATCGTCATCAGGATGCTGGGCGTCGAGAGCAAATGGCTCAACCTGGTGATCATGGTGCCGCTGCTGCTGCTGGTCGGCGAGATCACGCCGAAGACCCTGGCCATCCGCAACAACGTCGCCTTCGCCGGGGCCCAGTCCCGGTTCATCGACCTCTTCGCCCGCGCCATCACCCCGGTGCGCTTCGTGGTCCGCTGGATCGCCGACCACTTCATAACCCTGGTCGTCGGCAAGGAACGCTCACCGGCCAACATCATCACCGAGGACATGGTGCGCTCGCTGGCCCGCCAGGCGGTCGGCGAAGGAACGCTGGACAACGTCGAGGTCCAGTACATCAACCAGATCTTCGACTTCGGCGACAAGACCCTGCGCCAAGTGATGACGCCGCGCTCCCAGGTCTTCTTCCTGTCGGCGGCCATGTCCCTGGCCGAGATGGCGGCCGAGCTGCACCGCACCCGCCACACCAAGGTCCCGGTGTGCGAGGAAGACGGCGATAGCGTGATCGGGGTCCTCTTCGCGCGCGACCTGCTGGGGGTGGACCTCAACCGGCGGAGCACCGGGGAGAGCCACGAAACCCATCTCAGGTTCCTCCGCAAGCTCCTCCGCAAGTCCTATTTCGTGCCCGAATCGCGATCGGTGGCCGACCTCTTCCATTCCTTCCGCAAGCGCAAGCTGTCGGTGGCGATGACCGTCGACGAGTACGGCGGCGTCACCGGCCTGGTGACCATGGAGGACCTGCTGGAGTGTATCTTCGGCGACATCCCCAGCCCCTCGGAGATGCTCAAGGAACGCCAGATCGACTTCGAGGACCTGGGCCAGGGGCGCTACCGCATCGACGGCTCGATGACCATCACCCAGTTCAACCGCCTGGTCGACGCCAAACTGGCCGCCGACCTCGCCGATACCGTCGGCGGGATGCTGCTTCACCGCTTCGGCGAGCTGCCCGCCGAGGGGACCCGGGTCGCCATCGGCGGCTTCGAGTTCAAGGTCGCCTCGACGGACAACCAGCGGATCAGCGAGGTGGTGGTCAGGGTGCTGCCGCGCCCCCCCGGCGAAGCGGCCGGCCCGGCCGGCGAGGAGTGAGGCATGGACGTCCCCCTCACCATCCTCGTCATCGTCATCTGCCTGGCCGCCGAGGCCTTCTTCTCGGGCTCCGAGATCGGCGTCGTCAGCGCCGACCACATGAAGCTCCGCCACCAGGCGGCCAAGGGCTCGCGGGGCGCCAAGCTGGCCCTGTCGATGCTCGAGAATCCGGAATGGCTGCTGTCGACGACCCTGGTCGGGACCAATATCTCGGTGGTCACCAACACCACCTTGGTGACGGCGCTGGTGATTCAGCTTTTCGGCGAGCAGTACAGTTGGCTGGCGATCATCATCGCCGCCCCCCTGATCTGGATCTTCGGCGAGATCGTCGCCAAGAGCATCTTCCAGCAGCGGGCCGACGCCATCACCCCCAAGGCGATCTTCGTGCTGCGCGCCGCCTCTTATGTGTTCTTCCCGATCCTGGTCGTGTTCACCGCCCTGACCCGGGTCCTGGCCAGGCTGCTGGGCGGCGTCGAGCGGCGCAATCCGTTCACGCTGCGCGAGGAGATCGTCACCATGATGGAGATGTCGGCGATCGAAGGCGACATCCTGCCGGTCGAGAAGACCATGATCAAGCGGGTCTTCGATTTCGGCGAGACCACCGCCGACGACGCCATGGTGCCGCTGATCGACGTCGTCGGCATCGAGCGCCGGGCGACCAGCGGCGAGGCGACGCGCCTGGCGGTGGAGAAGTCGCACAAGCGGCTGGCCGTCTACGACCAACGGATCGACCGCATCGTCGGCTCCCTCAACGTCCTGGACCTGCTGCTGGAGGACGCGGACAAGCCGATCGAGCCGTTCGTCCGCCCGACCCCCTACGTCCCCGGTTCGAAGAGCATCGAGGACCTGCTGCTGGACTTCCGCAAGGAAGGCGACAACATGGCCGTGGTGGTCGACGAATTCGGTGGCGCCGAGGGCATCATCATGCTCGAGGACATCCTCGAGGAGGTGGTCGGCGAGCTCGAGGACGAATACGACCACCTGGACGAATCGACCCAGTGGACCCGCAAGCTCGGCGAACGGGACTACCTGGTCAGCGCCCGGGTCGAGCTCGACACGATCAAGGAACAGTTCGACATCTCCCTGCCCAAGGGCGATTACGAAACCCTTGCCGGGTTCCTGCTCGAACTGGTCAAGGATATCCCCGCGCCGGGGACCGTGGTCCGCCACCGCCACATCACGTTCACCGTCGAACGGGCCAGCGAGCAGGCCATCCTGGAGGTCCGGATGACCTGGTGAGCGGGGAATATATTTCGCCGCTCCCCTGGCACCCCTGCTTTCCCTCTCCAACCGAGCATTCCCCCCCCCTTGGGGACCGATTCTTAGGGGGTTGTTAACCCCTTCCGTGCGAATGCTTGCGGTTTGGAGGAATTATGGCGCTTTACGAGTTTCGATGGATGATCCTGGCCGGAGCGACCGTCCTGCTCGTGGGCTGGCCGTTGCCGGCCCC
>CAZWEZ010000043.1:0-31686 GCA_964632795.1 uncultured Thalassospiraceae bacterium
AAGCATCAGGGACTATGATTCGCTGGTCGCGGACAAGCCCCGCTTCACCAGCCAGCACGTCCAAGACAGGCCGGGCGGTCGCCGCATCGCCTTTCAGGTGTGGGACTGGGCGAGCGATGGCCGCCGCTACCGCACCCATCAATTCCTGATCAAGGAGATCGACGGCGGCTACGAGCTCAAACATTTCGAGACGGAGCACAGGGCGTTGCTGCGCGACGAAGTGACGGCCGTCGTCCGAGGCGCGGGGTACGAGGAGGTCCGCTGGCACGGCCCGGAAGCGAGCGGCTACTATCAGCCGATCGTGACCGCCCGCAACCGATGAACAAGGCAAGAAATTCCGGCGGTAACGAGCACGACCCGCGAAGCTAGTGACCACATCAAAATGGACGACGCCAAAATGGACGACATCAAAATGGAAGCGGCGATCATCTTCGAATCACACCTCCCCAACGCGTTGCGACGGGCCCTGGAATACGCGGGAGACGATGGGTTCGTGGCGTCGATGCCGCAGCTGCTTCACGCCCGAGCGAACGCCTCCTACGACAATATCATCTGGAACACCTGGTTCACGTCGAATTCCGAGGAAAGCGTGGCCACGACGTCGCAGGGACTTCGTGTCGTGGTGGCGGTCCATGGTGGCGGCATATACGCTTCACCGGAGAGGTTCGAGAAGACGTACCGTTCGAGTACGTGCCGTTCGAGTTCGGAGGGCTTCACCGGGCAATATGCCGGCAAGATCAGCGAACGGGAGGCCAGCGACGTGCTGGACGGCAAGCTACCCGACGGCACCGAAATTCCGGTTTTCTCGTTCGACGAGTTCAAGCGGGGCGTCGCCGACTTGCCGCTGCGCTACGCCGTCGTCATGGACTTCGAGACGGTGAGGAAATCGACAAGTGGGTACGATCCTTTCGATGTCTTGAAGGATGAACCGAATATGATCGTCCGCGCCGGTGGAGTCGAACCGTTGGCGGCGTATCTCGACAAGGCGAGGGACCGTCACAACACGGCGTTGATGGGGAATTGGCACCCATACAACAGTATCGATCCGGACCAGTCCCAGACTCGCATACTGTTCCTGGCCGGCAACGAAGGTGGTGTGGGCACCGAGGATGTAGACAGCCATCTCTTTGGCTATGACTCGGAATACGGCATGGGTGGCTACGCCTGTATCCACAACATGGCCCGCTACGTCGCGGTCGCGCCGCACAATGTGTCGACGAGTTTGCGATATCTGCCCTTCGCGGTTTGAGCGAACTCCCAGCAACAACCGGAACGGACCAATGCCCAGCCAGGATCCTCTTCTTACCGACATGCGCCATGCGCCTGGATGGTACGCAATGCTGCCGGCACCGGCGCCGGCCAACCGTCTAAAGGGCCAGCAGGTCGCCGACTGGGTCGTGGTTGGCGCCGGTGTCACCGGTCTCGCTGCCGCCCGCCGACTGGCTGAACTCGCGCCCGAGGCACGCATCATCCTGCTCGAGGAGTACCGGGTCGGATACGGCGCCTCGGGAGCCAATTCGGGCTTCATCATCGACACCCCGCACCTCACCGAGCAATTCGGCGTCGATACCAACCGCCGCATCTCTCGGCTGGTGATCGGCGGACTCGCAGAACTCGAAGGCCTCGTCCGCAAGCACGCGATCGAATGCGAGTGGTCGCCGCGGGGACACCTGACCGCGGTCGTCAAAAGCAATCGGATCAATAAGCTCCATGCAACCTGCCGTACGCTCGATGCCATTGACGAGGAGTACGAATGGCTCGAGGGCGATGCCCTCGCCGACGTGGTGGGAACACACCACTACCACGCCGCCGTATTAACACCACGCACCGTGCTGGTGAACCCGGCGGCGATGTGCCGTGGGCTCGGGGAAACGCTGCCCGACAATGTCGACGTTTACGAGGAGTCGCCGGTGCGCCGGGTCGAGCCTGGTTCGCCCGTGCAGATCGAATGCGCCGAGGGCTCGATCAGCGCCGCGAATGTGTTACTCACCACCAATGCGTTCATCGCCAAGCTCGATTTTCTCCGGCGCGATGTGTTCCCGCTGATCGAATGCGCGAGCCTCTCGCGACCGCTCAGCGAAGACGAACAGGCGGCGATGAGCGGCGCACCCGATTGGGGCATCACCGGGTATGCGACGGTGCGGCGCACGCTCTCGAACCGTATCCTGGTCCGCCATGGCACCTACTACTCGGGCGACTTCCGCTTGAGCCAGGACATGCGAAGCCAGCTTCAGGCGTCGCATGTGAAGGGCCTGCGCAAGCGCTTCCCCATGCTCGACAACCTGGACTTTGAATACACCTGGGCCGGCGTCTTCTGCATGACGCGGAACTGGATGTCGTTTTTCGGCCGGCTTGAGCGTGGCGTCTTCGCGTCCCTGGGCTATGCCGGGGTCGGCGTGCCCCGGGGCACGATCTCGGGCAAGCTGCTCGCCGAGTTCGCCCTGGGCTCCGAGTCGGACATGATCGCCGATGTCCAGGCGATTTCCGGTCCCAAGCGCCTGCCGCCCGAACCGTTCCTCGGTCTCGGGGTCGGTGTGCGGTTGCGGTGGCACCGATGGCGCAACCGGGCCGAGTGGTAGGACCATCTGACTTAACAAGGGGAAGGATAGACCATGGAAACTGTTTCATTTGGGCGGACCGGCCTGAAGGTCAGCAAACTGTGTTTCGGCACCATGACCATCGGCTCCAGCGAATGGAAACCCTGGGTGCTGGACGAGGCGGATGCGCTGCCGCTCCTTAAACGATGCCTCGATCTCGGCATCACTTTCTTCGACATGGCGAATTGGTACTCAACTGGCGAAGGCGAACGTGTCGTAGCCTCGGCGCTGACATCCATGGTTCCCCGCGATCGCCTGGTACTGACCACCAAGGCTTGTTACGCCATGAGCGACGATCCAAATGATCAAGGCCTTTCCCGAAAGCACCTGCTGTCTTCCGTGGAGGCGAGCCTGCGTAGAATGGGCACTGACTATGTCGATATTTTCATGATCCATAGTTTTGATCCTGCAACCCCGATCGAAGAGACGATGGAGGCCCTCCATGACATCGTAAAATCCGGCAAGGCTCGCTATTTGGGGGCCTCGACGATGTTTGCCTGGCAATTCGCCCGGATGAACCACGTGGCTCGGGAAAACGGCTGGACGCCCTTCGTGAATATGCAATGCCAATACAACCTGCTCTACCGCGAAGAGGAGCGGGAAATGATCCCCTATTGTCGTGACCAGGGGATTGCCGTTACGTGTTTCAGCCCTCTGGCCAGGGGCTGGCTGGCGGGAAGCAAGGATTGCCGTTCGGACACCGATCCCTTCTTTGCCAAATTCTATGGCGATGCGCTGGACCATGAAATCTGCGCCAAGGTCGAGGCCGTTGCGAAAGAACGTGGCACGACCATGGCCGAGGTAGCCTTAGCCTGGATAATCGCCAAGGAGGACATCTGCTGCCCCCTTACCGGCGCCGGTTCAGTGAGCCAATTGGAAACGAATGTTAAGTCACTCGATCTCGAGCTGACCCCGGATGAGATCGAGACACTCGACCGGATGTACAGGCCGCGAGATGTCATCAACGACCATGTTCCCAACCCGATGCCGCGCCATCTGGCCGGCGTTCAGGCCGACTCATAGGACCCCGTGAATATGGAACAGGATAAAATCGACAGTTCGACGTTGGATCTGATCAACGGTGTGCGGGTGATCTTTGAAGCCGGTCTTGCCAAAAACACGGCCGCCACCCCGACCCTGGAACGGGCGCTCACCTTATTGCCGGAACTCCGGCTGGATCCGGAACGACCCGAAGCCTTGCAACAATCCGTGTGCCGCCACCTTCCCCGCGCCCTCGATCTTGGGGAAGCCGGTCCGGCCGCACCCGTGGCAAAAGCTATTCGAGACCTCGAACCCACGCTCCACTGGCGTCAGAATCCTCGTTACAACGCCGAGAACATGGGCGCCGACTTTATGGACAATTACGCCTTTACCGACTTTGGTCTGATCGGCAGCACGGTCCTGTACATCGGCGCCGTATTGCTCGGCCCCGGAGTCACCTATCCCCTGACCGCCTATCCGTCGTCGGAGGGAGTCTTTCTTGTGATCGGCGGATCACCGGAATGGAAATGCGGCGGCGACCCCTGGACGGGAGTTGAAGCCGGAGACATCATCCACCGACCGCTAAACGGCGCGGAAGGCAAGCGCCCCGGCAAGGAACCAATGCTGGCCCTTTACGCCTGGCTGTACTGAAATGCGACGCCTGTGCAAGGATTTATGAAATCTGATCGGAGGAAGAACACCACATGGTGAAGCTATTCAGGAAGGCCGAACAGGACTTCACGCCGCGCGACGGCGAGGCGGTCCTCGGCCTCGTCAACACCTCCTACAGTGAGACGCTGGGCGCCGGCATCGGGACCTTCGAGGACTGCGCCTACGAGTGGACGGTGACCTACGACGAGGTGCTGTTCATTATGGAGGGCGAGCTTACCCTGCGCGTCGGCGACGACGCCTACCGGGCCGGGCCCGGCGACGTGCTGTGGATTCCGAAGGACACGGCCCTGGTCTACGAGGCGGGCGAGAAGGTCACCTTCTTCTACGCCGTCTGCCCGGTCGACAAGTCGCCCTCGACCAGCAAGCCCACCGACTATCCCACCGCCGGGCCGTCGTAGCCCATGCCCGGTCCGCTGCACGGCATCAGGGTCATCGACCTGACATCCATGGTGTCGGGGCCGCTGACCACCATGATCCTGGCCGACCAGGGCGCCGACGTGATCAAGGTCGAGAACCCCGCCGGCGGCGACCACACCCGGGGCGTCTCCAGCCGGCACGGCGGATTTTCGGCCTCGTTCCTCAACAACAACCGCAACAAGCGCTCGCTGGCGCTCAACCTCAAGCACCCGCGCGGCGTCGAGGTACTGATGACCCTGGCGGCGGGCGCCGACGTTTTCGTGCAGAACTTCCGGCCCGGCGTGGTCGAGCGCATGGGAGTGGGCTACGACACCATCCGCACCGTGGCGCCCGACATCGTCTACGTCTCGATCAGCGGCTTCGGCGAGCGCGGACCCTATGCGGCCAAGCCGGTCTACGACCCGCTGGTCCAGGCGCTCTCGGGGCTGACCACCATCCAGGGCGGCGCCGACGAGGCGCGGCCCCGGCTGGTTCGCACCATCCTGCCCGACAAGCTGACCGGCTTCACCGGCTCGCAAGCCATCACCGCGGCCTTGCTGGCCCGCGAGCGCGGCGCCGGGGGCCAGCACATCCGGCTCTCCATGCTCGATTCGGTGATCTCGTTCCTGTGGTCGTCCGACATGTCGAGCCAGACCTTCGTCGACGCCGACATCGACCAGCAGGAGGCCCAGAGCTTCATCGACCTGATCTACCAGACGGCCGACGGCTATATCAGCGTCGCCGTCCAGTCGGACAAGGAGTGGGAGGCGTTCTCGCGCGCCGCCGGCCGGCCCGAGCTGCTCGAGGACCCGCGCTTCAAGACGGTCGAGCTGCGCCAGCAGAACATCAACGACCGCCTCGCCGTGACCCAGGACTCGCTGGCCGGCTGGACCAGCGAGGTGTGCCTGGCGCGCCTCGAGGCCGAGGACGTGCCCTGCGCCCCGGTGCTGCGCCGCCGCGATGTCCACCGCCACCCGCAGATCGTCGAAAGCGAGACCGTGGCCGAGACCGACCACCCCCATGCCGGGCGCATCAGGCAGGCGCGGCCGGCCGCGCGCTTCTCCGGGACCCCGCTCGATCACCGCCACGACGCGCCCAGGCTCGGCGAGCACACCCGCGCCGTGCTCGGCGAGAGCGGCTTCGCGGCGGGGGAGATCGACGCGCTGATCGGCGAAAACGTCGCCGTGGACGGCGGCTAGCACAATGATCGATTTCCATTACTGGCCGACGCCGAACGGCTGGAAGGCCGCCATCATGCTCGAGGAGTGCGGCCTCGAATACAATCTGGTGCCCCTCGACATCGGCAAGGGCGAGCAGTTCGACCCCGCCTTCCTCGCCATCAGCCCCAACAACCGCATGCCGGCCATCGTCGACCACGACGTCGAGGGCAATCCCGTCTCGGTGTTCGAGTCGGGTGCCATCCTGCTCTACCTCGCCGAGAAGACCGGGCGCTTCGCGCCGGCCGACGCGGCGGGCAAGAAGGAGATGATGGAGTGGCTGTTCTGGCAGGTCGGCAACCAGGGGCCCATGGCCGGGCAGTTGAGTCATTTTGTCAACTATGCGCCCGGGGATCATGACTATTCCAGGGAGCGCTACGCCAACGAGTACAATCGCTGCCTCGGCGTGCTCGAACGCCGGCTCGAGGGCCGGGCCTATATTCTCGGCGACGACTACACCATCGTCGACATGATCTGCTGGCCCTGGGTGCTGATCGCCAAGCCCCTGGGCCAGCCCCTCGACGACTTCCCCAACGTGGCACGCTGGCGCCAGGCGGTGAAGCAGCGCCCCGCCGTCCAGCGGGCCGTCGACCTGGGCAAGGAGTTCCGCCGCTCGGGTCCGCCCAGCGAGGACGAGCGCAAGGTGCTGTTCAACCAGACAGCGGCCTCGGTGACGCGGCGCTAGAGCACGTCATGATTGATCAGAGTCATTCTCTTCGAACACCCCGCGCGGCATGAACGGGTAATTCGACACAGAGGACACCGAGGAAGAGAAAGCCACAGAGATCACAGAGGAAGAAAGGGAATGCGCCTACGGCGCAAAGCGCATTCACTTCCACTTCTCTGTGATCTCTGTGGCTTAAATCTTTCTCTGTGTCCTCTGTGTCGAATTACCCGGTTCGTCCAGGCCATACCTTCGAATACCGCGCACGGTGTTAACGGGTCATACCTAAGGCCAATGGCTCAAATCAATTTTGATGTTCTCTAGACCGCTGGCTCGCGGTTGCGACCCTCGCGCACCCGGCGAAGCATGCCCGTGAAATTTCGCCAGCTCCAGCTCAGGCCGCCGTCTATGGCGCAACGTAGCAGCCGGAAGTTTTGGTAGTTGGGACGCGGCTGACCCTTGACGGCGAGACCCAGGCCGCGGGCCAGGGCGGCCAGCCTCACGTCCGGTCCGCCGTCCGGGCTAGTATCGCTACCGGGTTCCGGGACCCCGCGCAACGTGGCTATGCGGTCCGTAGCGTGGTCTGAGGCTCCCTTGAGGCCGTGCCGTTTGATGAGCTCGTTGGCGGAGCGGTAGATGTCAAGGTCGGGGGTCACTTCTTGCCCGTCGGTTTCGCCAGTGCTTGAAACAATGCCTTCAGGCGGTCCTGGATATCATCGGAACAGGCGGAGAAGGCCCGAACGAGTACAAGCGTTTCTCGCTTGGTTCGCAACGGGTCCTTGGGCTTGCTACGGCCTTCAACACCTTCAAAGAACCACTCGACCGGAATACCGAGTATGCTGGAAAATTCCCACAGCCTGGAGGCCCCCATTCGGTTGGCTCCCCGCTCGTACTTCTGGATTTGCTGGAAGGTCAACCCGACGCGCTTTCCAAGCTCCTCCTGGCTCATTCCCCTCAACACCCGAAGGGTCTTGACCCGCCGGCCGACATAAACATCGACAGGCCGGGGACCATCTCTCCCGGCTATGTACCGTTTGCGGCGCGTCTTGCGTTTCACTTTCGGTTTCGTCTTCGACGCCATGACGCCCTCCACCTACCTTTTCTCCACTCCCACGGTGGCACGAACTCCCCGCGCCACATCCCGGCCCCCGGCCATCTCCGAACAACGGCGAGGGGGCGTTGGGCTAATCCTCGACCCGCTTGAACAGCTTCTTATCCAGAAGGGCCGAGGCCGACATCAAGATCGCCCTTGACTGTATCATCGTATTTGCAAGGTGAAAGTGCGGTGGCATGTCCTGTGCCAGTTGCGCTTCCCGCACCACGATCCAGACGGTGCGGGGGTCCTCGACACGGCTGAACTTGTCACCGGGCTTGATCGTAGTTTCTTGCATCATTCAGACCGAAAGCATACCACCGACTGAGCGGGCCAAGAGCGAACACCGCCCTGCCGAGCTCTGACGTGGGGGTGTTGGCGATGGTGTCCGCCAGGTCACGAGGGCACCCATGGGTCCGCATGACGGCCCCAACCTCGTCGCTGTATCTACCGCCTCTCCCCATGGGATGACGGTACACCGCATCGTCAGAAAGAAGAAGCCCCGTCTCTAGTTGGTCAGCTATGATGTGGATTGCGGACGTAATGGCGGGGTGGGCTGAACCGCCGCTGTGAGGTGGTCAGGGTGTGTTGTCGGGGGGGGAGCCGTCGGAGTGTTTCTGCTTCGCCTTCACGTACATCCCCCAAACGTAGAGACCCAACACCGCGAGGGCTACGAACAGCAGGAGTTGATAGCGCCACCCGAAATCATCGGCGGCGAACATGACGCCCCCGACAATCGCCGCCGCGATACCCGGCCAAATCAGGAGAGTGCTCGGCGCGAATATCTCGATGGTGACGAGCAGGGCGGCAACAACCCACCAATGCCAATATTCGATGCTGTTTAGAAACTCGATCATTAAGCTGAACGCCCACTTTTCCCGGAAGACACAGCACGTCCTACCACGGCGGCGGCTCGGTGCGCTATCATCATCGCTGTCGAGGTAGAGGGAGAGCGGCGGTTTTCGGGCCGTTCCAACGAGGTATGACGGCGGACATCGGCGGCGGGAAGACGGAAGCGGCGGCCTTGCCGGGCGGCAACCGGCTGGTGGCGGGGAGCATCGTCGCGCTCGGTTCCTCGATCACCTTCGCCCTCAGCGTGGTGCTGGCCGACCTCGTCTACGCCGCGGGCGGCAACATCCACGCCCTCAACCTGACCCGGTTGCTGCTGTTCGTGACCAGCCTCGCGGTGTGGCTGCGCTTCGAAGGGCGCTCGGTGGCGCTGCCCCGCCGCCGCCTCGTCGCCAGCCTGCTGCTCGGCCTGTTGCTGTGCTTGAACTTGTACACGCTGCTCGGGGCGATCATGTTCATCCCCGTCGCCCTGGCGATCCTGGTCCTCTACACCTATCCGATCATGGTCGCCGTCGTCACCTGGGCAAGCGGACGCGAGTCGCTGCCGGTATCCCGGATGCTGGCGCTGGGTGTCGCCTTCGCCGGGATCGCCCTGGCCCTGGCCACCCCGGCGGTGGCGCTCGACTGGCTTGGCGTGGCCCTGGCCGGGGGCGCGGCGGTGGGCCTGGCGTCGCTGCTCCTGGTCAGCGAACGGCTGATGAAGGGCCACGACAGGCGGGTGGTGATGCTCTACATGACCGCTGGCGCCTCGGGTCTCATGGCGCTGCTCTCGGCGGGCGTGGTCGACCTCGCGTGGCCGGCGGGAACCCAGGGCTGGCTGGCGCTGGCCGGGACCAGCGGCTTCTACGTCGTCGCCACCTTCCTGCTGTTCACCGCCGTTGACATGATCGGGCCGCTGAGGATGGCGGCCATCGACAACACCGCGCCGGTGTGGGCGATGGTGTTCGCGATGTGGCTGATCGGCGAGACCCTGAGCGGCGGCCAGATGCTCGGCATCGCCATGGTGGTGACGGCGCTCGTCTGCTTCCACATCGTCCGGGTTCCCAAACAGGCTCTAACCAAGCGTCTTCCTCGGTCACGCCATCGGCGCTAACATGGTTTCCGCATTCGGGGATATGGGACATGTCCGATCAGGAGAACGAGGCGGACCTTGCCGCATCCGGCGGTTCCGGCGTTCTAAGTCAGGGCGGCGACCGGCGCCAGGGCGGCGAGCGGCGGCGGAGCGGCTTCGCCAGCAAGGTGTTTCAGGCCGATGACGTCCTTCTGCGCGAGGGCGAGCCGGGCGAAGAGGCCTACCTGATCCGACGGGGCAAGGTCGAGGTCAGAAAGGGGGGCCTGAGCGACAATCCGAAGGTCGTGGCGACCCTGGGCAAGGGCAGTGTCGTCGGCGAGATGTCCCTGATCGACGACCAGCCTCATGTCGCCAGCGTCGTCGCGGTGGAGGAAACCGAAGTCAACGTCATCGCGAGAGATGAATTCCAACGGCGATTCGACGGAATGGACTCGATCATGAAAGGGGTCCTGACGATCCTGGTCGAACGGCTGCGCCGGGTTGCCGATGACTCGCGGAAACAGGAAAATGTGAACTGGGCCGCCGCGCGATCATGTCGATCTCGACCAGGGCGTCGCGGGCCAGGCCGGTGACGCCGACGCAGGTCCTCGCCGGCAGGCGGTCGGCGGGGAAGTAGGATTCGTAGACGGCGTTCATGACCTCATAATCGCGCTTGAACTCGTTCAGATACACCCGGCACGACAGCACATTACCGAGCCCCAGCCCCAAGCCCTCGAGAACGATGATCAGGTTGTCCATGACGCGGCGACTCTGGGCCTCCACCCCTTCGGGCAGGGGCTTGGAATCGTCGTCGGGATCGGTCGGCATCTGGCCGGTCAACTGGATCCAGCCGTCGCACTCCACGGCATGGCTGAACGGCGCGACGTGGGCCGGGGCGGCGGCAACGTCGTGGAAGATGGGCTCGCTCATGGGGGGCTCTCCTGTGGTGTCGTCTCCTCGCCGGGCATGTTAGTGTACCCGCGCGCCGTGTTCCAAGCGGGGTTGTTCGCACTAGTGGATAGAATCTAACATATGGTACCCATACGACGGCTTCCCGAGTTCACCCGGAAAGGCGCTCGATGCGCCGTGATGCTGTAGCATCACAAGCATCGGGCAACGCATCCGGTGAGCTCGAGAAGCCGCCCCGCGGGTCCCATTCCCCGGCTTCTCGGGGCGTCGAACCCCCTTGACGATGCTTCGGCATCGTCGGCGGGGTTTCTCCTGCCGAGAAGCCGGGGAATGGGATCGTATGGGTACCATATGTTAGATTTTATCCACTAGCGGTGACGGAATGTATTGGCTCAGGTATCCGGGGGCTTTGGCGGTGTTGCTGGCGGCGGCCTTGTGGGCCGCCCCGCCGGCCGCCGGCGGGCAACGCATCGCCCTGGTCATCGGCAACGGGGTCTACGAGAGGGCCCCGACCCTTCCCAATCCGCCCAACGACGCCCGCCTGATCGCGGCGACGTTGCGCACCCTGGACTTCGAGGTGTTGGAGCACCTGGACATCGGCCAGAAGCAGATGAAGATTGTCATCCGGACCTTCGGGCAGCGGCTCGAAGATGAAGGCGACGACGCCGTCGGCCTGTTCTATTACGCCGGCCACGGCCTGCAGGTGAAGGGCCACAACTACCTGGTGCCGATCGATGCGGAGATCGAGCGCGAAAGCGACCGGACAACAGCAGACGCCGTGGGAGGCCTCCTCGCTGACCGGCGACTTCTATTTCAAACCGCTGCCGCCGGGGGCCGCCGGTTCCGATGAAACGGCGTTATCGCCGGAAATGGTGTTCTAGCAATCGATCCGCCGGAGCGAAAATCCGTCCGACTTCGAGGCCTATCTGGGCAAGTATCCCGACGGCTCGTTCGTCCCGCTGGCCCGCAACCGGCTCGCCGCGCTGAGCCCGGAGCCCGCCATCCCGGAGTGGCTGCGGACGGCCGCCGCCACCTACCGGGGCGAGATCACCAACCCGGTGCGCTCCCTGCCCGACAAGGTCGTGACCACCCTCGATCTGCGCGACGGGGTGCTTGGCGGCTCCTACATCATCTTCGAGCCCGAAGGACAGACCACGGGACGGCTGGAGGGTTTCCGCGAGACGGGGCGGGGCAAGGGCGTCTTCCGCTGGCGGGACGCTTACGGCGAAGGCACCCTGGAGGTCGAATTCGCCGGCGATCTCGGCTCCTTCACCGGCCGTTGGCAACCCGAGGGCCTGCCCGACCAGGGCGGCGCCTGGAACGGACGGCGCTAATACCAAGGTTCCTATGTATTACAGCAGGTCGGTGGTCCCCGCCCACAGCAGGGCGTCCTCGCTCTCGCTGGCCTGGTGCAGGAGGTGCCGGAACACATCGCCGATGCTGATGATTCCGAGCAGCGCTCCATGCTCCTCGACCGGCATGTGCCGGAAATGTTTCTCGGACATGATGTTCATGACTTCGTCGAGGGACGTCTCCGGGGTGCAGGTGGTGACGTTCTTGGTGAAGATATCCTCGGCCTTCATTTGGGTGACTTGTTCCGGGGCCTCGCCGACGATGCGCACGATGTCGCGTTCGGACAGCAAGCCGAGCATCCTGCCGTTGGGCGTCGAGACGACGGTGGCGCCGATCATGTTCTCGTACATCAGTCGGGCGACGGCCGGGAGCGCGGCTTGAGGGGTGATGGCGAGGATGTGGCCTCCCTTTTCCTTCAGGATGTCTTTGGCTCGCATGGAATGTCTCCTCCCCGATGGGTTCTCCAGGAACGCGGCTATGGAACCGTCTACTGGCCTGAAAGTATACTCGCGATCATCCCCAGCCGTAAGATGTTTAGGGGGCTTTGCCATGAGTTTCCGGGTCGCGCTGCTTGGGATGCTGGTCCTGGGTCTTCCCTTCGCCACACCGCCTCGCGGCGGTTCTTTTGGGCGGGACGTTTACGAATTATTGAGAATGTTTCGTTAGCCTGCAAGGTATTGGGAATGTTGCTTCTGGGGATCGCACCATGCGCTACAAGGTGATGTACGACGATCTGATCGACAAGTGGGCGGTGGTCGATACCAAGGCCGCCGGCCTGGCGATCGACTTCCACGACATGGAGGAAGACGCCAGGAACGCCGCCTGGGGCGAGGAGGAGCGCTGGTACAGGCGCTACTCGCCCAACTCCAAGCTGCCGGCGTTGCTGAGCTAGATCGCCCGGTCGAGCGCTTCGATCAGGCGCTCCACCTCCTCGACACTGTTGTAGTGAACCATCGACGCCCTGACGACGCCGTCGTCGGGGTCGATCCCCAGATCCTCGATCAGCCGGAAGGCGTAGAAGTTGCCGTTGCGGATGGCCACCCGGGCGTCCTCGAGCAGGGGCGGGATGTCGGCCGAGCGCCGGCCTTCGACGACGAAGGAAAACGTCGGCGCCCGCTCGGCGGCGGTGCCGGGGCGGCCGATCAGGCGGATCCCGGGCTTGGCGGTAAGGAAATCGAGGAACCGTTCGCCCAGCCTCTGCTCGTGGGCCGCGAACAGCTCGAACACCCGCTTGGTCCGTTGGCCCAGGGCCAGGTTCGACTCCCCGAAGTGATGGCCGTCCAGGGCCTCGAAGTAGTCGGCGACCCCGGCCATGGCGGCGCACAGTTCGTGGTTGGGGCCGCCGGGGTTGAGCTTGAGCGGGATCTCGTCCTCGCCGATGAAGAAGTGGTTCTGGGCCTTGGCGGCCAGCAGCTCCTGGCGCTTGCCGTACAGCAGCCCCAGGTGGGGGCCGTACATCTTGTAGAGGCTGAAGGCGTAGAAATCGACGTCCAGCGCCTTGACGTCGAGCGCCCGGTGCGGGGCGTAGGCGACCCCGTCGACGCACACCAGGGCGCCCGCCTGGTGGGCCTTGGCGGTGATCGCGGCGACGTCGTTGATGCCCCCGGCGATGTTGGAACAGTGGGGGAAGCAGACCAGCCGGGTGTTGTCGTTGAGCAGGTCCTCGAGGTCTTCGACGGCCAGTTCGGCGGTCCCGGGATCGACCCGCCACTCGCGGACTGCGACCCCGTCCCCGGCCAGCCGGCGCCAGGGGTCGCTGTTGGCGGCGTGATCGAGGTTGGTGACGATCAGCTCGCCGCCGTCCTCGAACATCGGCAACAGGGCCCGGGCCAGGACGTAGATGTTGGCGGTGGTCGAGGGGCCGATGATCACTTCGTCGGTTTCCGCGTTGATCATCTCGGCGATTCGGCGCTGGCCCTCGGCCATCCGTTCGGCGGCCAGCGCCGAGGGCCGGAACGAGGCCCCGGGCTGGACCTGGGTCTCGGTCATGTAGGCGCACACGCGGTCGATCACGGATTGGGGCACGAAACTGCCCCCGGCGTTCTCGAAGAACGCCCACTCCCAGACCGGGGCGGGGAACTGGCGGCGCACGAAGTCGATGTCGAGGTCCATGGGCGGATCCTTCGGAGCGGAGGGAGGGAGGGATTCAGAACGTCTCGACCCACGGCCGCAACTCGACTTCCCAGGTCCAGGCGCTGCGGTGCTGGCGGTGGATATGGAGGTAGCTCTCGGCGATGGCGTCAGGGTGCAGCATGTCGTCGGCCGCCTGTTTGCGGGTCAAGGCGCCGGCCGGCTGCTGGATCGAGCCGTCGATCACGAAGTGGGCGACGTGGATATTCTTGGGGGCCAGTTCGCGGGCCATGCTCTGGGCCAGGCCGCGCAGTCCGAACTTGCCCATCGCGAAGGACGCCGATCGGGCGTATCCCTTGACGCTGGCCGAGGCGCCGGTGAACAGGATGGTGCCGCTGCCCCGGGCCATCATCCGCCGGGCGGCCGCCTGACCGACCAGGAAGCCGCCGTAGCAGGTGACCATCAGCGCCCGCTCGACCTCGGCCGGATCGAGTTCGACCAGCGGCCCCCGGGTCCGGGAACTGGGGTTGTAGACCACGATGTCCGGGTCGCCGAGGTCGGCCTCGAGGCGGTCGAACAGGCGCTCCACGTCATCGGCCCGGCTGGCGTCGCAGGGGTAGTCGCGGGCCCCGGTGTCGCGGACCAGGCCGTCCAGCTTGGCGGTGTCGCGCGCGGCCAGGGCGACGTCCATGCCCTGGCCGGCGAACAGGCGGGCCAGCGAACCGCTGAGCCCGCTGCCGGCGCCGACGATCAGGGCGGTTTCCTTGGTCCTCATGAGGCCTCCGATAAATGGGGAATTCGGGGCACGTCGCCTCCATATAGTTTGCACCAATAATCCATTTCGGCCAACCTGCGTTGAATTCGCGGTTTGACGGGGTGAACGTTTGGTCGACCACGAGATGAACAAGACGCCCGGCGAAGCCGGGTTCGATCCGGGCGATGGCGGCAACCCGTCGCCCGAGGAGCGGGCGGATTTCGTCATCAGGCGGCTGGAGCAGTTCATCCGCGACGGCCGCACCATCGCCGAGGGGATGAGCTTCAAGCAGTGGCAGGAGATGGCCCGGGTCGAAGTTTCGAAGGCGATCATCGACGCCGAGAACAGCGTCCAGCGCGACGACGTGGTGACCAAGCGGCTGTTGTTCTGCATCGCCTCGGCCTTCGTCACCATCGGCTTCTGGGGCACCGCCTTCGCCTTCGACAAGACGAGCTACCTGCTGACCGCCATCGTCTGCGGGCTGGCCGGGTTCTGGCTGATGGCGATCGCCGGCGAATGGCGGATCCGCAAGTTCGTCAAGCGCCGTTCGGTCGACAAGCGGGCCAAGATCATGCGCCGGGTGGAGAGCCTGACCCGGCGCATCCGCAAGATGGAGATCGAACTCAAGGACGAGGCCAAGGTGCTGGAGAAGGTGCTCAAGCAGAAGGCCATCGAGGAGGCCAAGGTGACCGGCACCAGCCGCGAGGAGGCGATCGCCGAGGCCATGGATCTGGCCGACAAGCTGCGCCTCAAACACGGCTTTGACCTGGACACCTGAGGTCTCCATTATCCACTAGGCTTGGCGCGAAAGGACGAGACGATGCCCGAATACCGATCGAGGACCACCACCCACGGCCGCAACATGGCCGGCGCCCGCAGCCTGTGGCGGGCCACCGGGATGACCGACGACGACTTCGGCAAGCCGATCATCGCCGTCGTCAACTCCTTCACCCAGTTCGTCCCCGGCCACGTCCACCTCAAGGACATGGGCCAACTGGTCGCCCGCGAGATCGAGAAGGCTGGCGGAGTGGCCAAGGAATTCAACACCATCGCCATCGACGACGGCATCGCCATGGGTCACGGCGGGATGCTCTACAGCCTCCCCTCGCGCGAGCTGATCGCCGATTCGGTGGAGTACATGGTCAACGCCCACTGCGCCGACGCCATGGTCTGCATCACCAACTGCGACAAGATCACCCCGGGCATGCTGATGACGGCGATGCGCCTCAACGTGCCGACGGTGATGGTCTCGGGCGGCCCCATGGAGGCCGGGCGGATGGAGGTCGACGGCGCCGAGACCTCGGTCGACCTGATCGACGCCATGGTCCAGGCCGCCAACCCCGAGGTCGGCGACGAGCTGGTCCTGGACTACGAACGTTCGTCGTGTCCCACCTGCGGCTCGTGCTCGGGCATGTTCACCGCCAATTCCATGAACTGCCTGGCCGAGGCCCTGGGCCTGGCGCTGCCGGGCAACGGCACCCTGGTGGCGACCCACGCCGAGCGCCGGGGGCTGTTCGTCGAGGCCGGGCGGCTGATCGTCGATATCACCAAGCGCTATTACGAAGACGACGAGGTCAGCGTGCTGCCGCGCTCCATCGCCACCTTCGAGGGCTTCGAGAACGCGATGACCGTGGACATCGCCATGGGCGGCTCGACCAACACCGTGCTCCACCTGCTGGCCATCGCCAGGGAGGCCGGGGTCGATTTCACCATGGCCGACATCGACCGCCTGTCGCGCAAGGTCCCCAACCTGTGCAAGGTGTCGCCCAGCTCCTCCTACCACCTCGAGGACGTCCACCGGGCCGGCGGCATCATCGCCATCATGGGCGAGCTGGACCGCGGCGGGCTGATCCACCGCGACGTGCCGGCGGTCAACGCCCCCAATCGCGGCGAGATCCTGGAAGCCTGGGACGTGCGGCGCAACGGCAACGGCGAGGGCAAACCCGGCGCCTTCTACCGCGCGGCGCCGGGCGGGGTGCCTTCGCTGGAGGCCTTCAGCCAGGACAAGCGCTATCCGGAGCTGGACCTCGACCGGGAGAACGGCTGCATCCGCGACATCGAGAACGCCTACAGCAAGGACGGCGGGCTGGCCATTCTCCACGGCAACCTCGCCGAGGACGGCTGCGTGGTCAAAACCGCCGGGGTCGACGACAGCCTCCTCAGGTTCTCGGGACCCGCCGTGATCTGCGAAAGCCAGGAGGAGGCGATCGCCAGGATCCTCGGCGGCGAGGTCAAGGAAGGGGACGTGGTGATCGTCCGCTACGAGGGCCCCAAGGGCGGCCCCGGGATGCAGGAGATGCTGTACCCGACCAGCTACATCACCTCGATGGGGCTGGGCAAGGCCTGCGCCCTGGTCACCGACGGCCGGTTCTCGGGCGGCACCCGGGGCCTGGCCATCGGCCACGTGTCGCCCGAGGCCGCGGCGGGGGGCGCCATCGCCCTGATCGAGCCCGGCGACACGATCGAGATCGACATCCCCGGCCGCCGACTCGACGTGGCCCTCGACGAGGGCGAACTCGCCGAGCGCCGCCGGGCCATGGAGGCCCGCGGGGAAGCGGCCTGGCGACCGGCCAAGCGCAAGCGGGTGGTGTCGGCCGCCCTCAAGGCCTACGCCGCGATGACCACCAGCGCCGACAAGGGCGCGGTCCGCGAAGTCACGTAGGCCACTTGGGTGTGTCCTCGTATACCGAGGGTCTGCATACGGCCACAGTACAGACCTTTGAAGACTCCGCCACGGAGTGCCGTTGATGACCCCAAGCGGTCATTTCGCGGGATTCCTCCCCCCTCGTGACAAAGGTCAGCGAGTAACGTTCTGATACCGCTCCGGAAGCATCTTCGATACACTCGGCCTAATCTCGCGTGGGGGAGACGATGAACGACGTAGGCCAATGGCTCGACGGGCTCGGGCTCGCCCGCTACGCGGACCTTTTCGCCGAGCACGAGATAGATGGCGAGGTCCTGCCCGACCTGACGGACGAGGACCTCGAGAAGCTCGGCATTCCGCTCGGGGCCCGCAAGAAGCTAGTCAAGGCGATCGCGTCCCTGCCCGCAGAGGGGGTGGAAAGCGTCGCCGATCGGTCCCAGGCCCCGTCCGAGGCCGAGCGCCGGCAGCTTACGGTCATGTTTTGCGACCTGGTCGGCTCGACCGCCCTTTCCGAAGGTCTCGACCCTGAAGACCTGCGCACTGTCATCGCCGACTTCCAGGCGGCG
Source organism: uncultured Thalassospiraceae bacterium (assembly GCA_964632795.1). GTDB lineage: Bacteria > Pseudomonadota > Alphaproteobacteria > Rhodospirillales > 2-02-FULL-58-16 > CAZWEZ01. The sequence goes on from CAZWEZ010000043.1 coordinate 17,817, forward strand.
TGCACGCAGTCGATCGAGGGCTACGCGGGATACGTCGCGCGTTTCATGGGCGATGGGCTTCTGGTCTATTTCGGCTATCCCCAGGCCCATGAAGACGATGCCGAATGCGCTGTCCGTGCCGGACTAGCCGTCGTCGAAGCCGTCGGCGGGATTTCGTCACCGACCAAGGAGGCGCTCCGGGTGCGGGTCGGCATCGCAACCGGGCTGGTGGTCGCCGGCGACATCATCGGTGCCGGTGCTTCCGAGGAGCGGGCCGTTCTCGGCGACACCCCCAACTTGGCGGCCCGGCTGCAAGGGCTGGCCGAACCGGACTCGGTGGTCATCGCCGACGCCACCTTGCGGCTGGTCGAGGGCCTTTTCGTCTGTGACGACCTCGGCCCGCACTCCGTAAAGGGAATATCCCAGCTGGTCTCGGCATACCGTGTGCGCGGGGAAAGTGATGCACCCAGCCGTTTCGAGGCGAGCGCAGTCCGAGGCGTGACGCCACTCGTCGGTCGTGTCCCCGAGATCGGTTTATTGCTGGATCGTTGGCAGCGCACAAGGGACGGTGAGGGCCAAGTGGTCCTGTTTTCCGGCGAGGCCGGCATAGGAAAGTCGCGCATTCTACGCGGGTTTCAGGAACGACTCGAAGGCGAGCTCAGGAACAGAGTGTTGTACTTCTGCTCGCCTTATCACCGGAACAGCGCGCTCTATCCCGTGATCGATCAACTCGCCCGCGCCGTGAGGCTAAAGCAGGATGATGAACCGGAGCAAAAGCTGGACAAGCTGGAAGCCACACTTGCCTACCTCGGGCTGCCCAAAGAAATAACCGCCCCGGTGCTCGCTCATGTCTTGTCGCTCCCGGTGGAAGGACGTTACCCGCCGCTTCCATTGGACCCCCAAGAACTGCGAAGGGCATCGCTCGATGCCATGGTTACGATCATCGAGGCGATGGCGGAACGGCATCCCGTCCTGATGATCGTCGAGGACGCCCACTGGATCGATCCGTCGACGCTGGAGCTGTTGAACCTGTATGTCGAGGGCATCCGCTCCATACCCGTCCTCCTCGTGATGACGTTCCGGCCCGAGTTCGAGGCGCCTTGGTCGGACTACGCGCACGTCACAGCGTTGGCACTCAGCCGCCTCAGCCGCCGCGAGTGTGTCGACATGATTGCCCGGGTGACCTCGGAGAAACCCCTGCCCGAAGAGGTCATCGACCACATCGTCACCAAGACCGACGGCGTTCCCCTGTTCGTCGAGGAGTTGACCAAGACGGTCATCGAATCGGGCCTCCTGGAGGAATCCGACGACCGCTACCTGTTGAGCAGGCCCCTGCCGCCGCTGGCCATCCCGGCGTCGCTGCAGGATTCCCTGATGGCCAGGCTCGACCACCTGGCGCCGGCCAAGAAGGTGGCCCAGCTCGCCGCAACGCTGGGACGGGTCTTCAGCCGTGATCTTCTTGCCGCTGTGTCGCCGTTGGAGGAGGCGGCGCTGGAGGACGCTCTCTCGCTGCTGGTCGACGCGGGGCTTATTTACCGGCGCGGCTTCGGTCCCGAGGCAAGCTATGAATTCAAGCACGCCTTGGTCCAGGACGCCGCGTACCAGTCACTGTTGAAAAGCACGCGGCTGCAGTATCACCAGCGTATCGCGGACGTTCTGGAGCAGCATTTTCCCAAGATCGCGGAGGTCGAGCCAGAAATCCTGGCCCACCATTGCACGGAGGCTCAAAACATCGACAAGGCGGTGGACTATTGGCACCGCGCCGGCACCCACGCTATCGAGATTTTGGCGAACCTGGAGGCTGTCGCTCATCTGACCCGGGCCTTGGAGCTTCTCGAAGCGCAGCCGGAGAACGATGAACGCGCGCGCCGCGAGCTGGGATTACGGGTCAGCCTGGGCGTTCCCTTGACCTCGACCAAGGGTCCGGGCGCGCCCGATGTTTACGAATCCTACAGCCGGGCGAGGACTATCTGCCAGAGGTTCGGAGATGCGTCGCAGGCTTTCCTGTTGTCATGGGGCCTGTGGCGCTGCTGCCAGGCCACGGGACGTATGCGCGAGGCCCGCGACCTGGGCGACGAATTGCTCAGCCTTGCACAACAGCACGGCGACCCCGAGTGGATCTTGGAAGCCCACCACGTTCAGTGGACCACTTTGACGAAGCTGGGAGAGCCTGCGGCCTGCTGGGAGCAAGCCAAGCAGGGCATCGCGCTCTACGAGCCGGAAAAGCACCACGTCCATGTCTTCTCCTATACGGACCATGATCCAGGCGTCTGCAGCCGCGGCGTGGGTGGGATGAGTCTCTGGTCGATAGGTTATCCGGACCAGGCCCGGACGCGGATACTGGAGGCCATGGAACTTGCCGACAAGCTGGAACACCCCTCGAGCCAGGCTCTCGCCCGAATCTTTTCGAGCTACGTGTTTCTGCTGCGCGGCGAGTACGACGTGGCGCGAGACTGCTTGGATGCGGCTAGCGCCCGATCCACCGAGCAAGGGTTCGCCCACTATCTGTTGACCGCGAAAATACTGCGTGGCTGGCTGCTGGCGCGAGGGGGCGGCGCGACAGAGGGTCTCGAGTTGATAAGGGAGGGAGTCGAGTCCGACCGCGCCAGGGGCACGGGCGCGACCGATGCATACTTTCTCATGCTTCTTGCCGGGGCCTACGGGCGCGTGGGGAAGCCTGCTATGGGGCTCGAGGTGCTCGGCCAAGCCTTGGCCGAGGTCGAGGAGACCGGCGCACGGATGTTCGAGCCGGAGATGCTCCGGATGCGCGGCGAGCTCCTGCTTCGCGGCAACGGCGAGGAGTCTCTGGAGGCGGAGGTCTGTTTCGCCAACGCCCTCGATATTGCGCGCCGCCAGCAGGCCAAGTCCCTGGAGCTGCGCGCCGCAACCAGCCTCGCCCGCCTGTGGCAGGGCCAACGCAAACACGCTGAAGCCCGCGAGCTGCTCGAACCCGTCTACGACTGGTTCACCGAGGGCTTCGATACGCCCGATTTGATCGAGGCCAAGGAGCTGCTAAACACGCTGAAATGAGCCCTTCCAGGATCATGATTTCCAACAACTGTTAGGTCTGTTCATGGCTATACCCGGAAGTGACGGAAGTTCCGCCAGAGGTCTGCTTTCAGGCACTTGGCGGACATCGGTGAGGCAAGCTATCATCTGATTACGTCGTCATTTATGAGTACACATCCCAGGTGTCCTGCTCGCGCCTCAACGGGTTCCCGGGTTCGGCTGTTTCCAGTTGGCCAGGTAGTCCGGGACCGGGATGTCCGGATCCTGGCCGGGCGCTGGTTGGGGGGTGCCGGCGGTCTCGGCGAGCGGCAGCACGCCGGTCCAGATCCTCAGGTTCTCCTCGGAGTCCTCCTCGTCGCCGGGCGGCCCCTGACGGACCTTGACCGAGGCTTCGTCCAGCGGGAAGCCGATGACGGCGGTGGCCTTCAAATCGTTGGCCGTCGGCTTGGGGCCCTCGGCCCAGCGGCCGGGGGCGAGGCGCTCGACCAGGGCTTCCAGCAGCTTCATCTTGTCTTGCCGGTCCTCGACCAGGAAGGCTTGGCCGAAGCCGATGAACGAGCGGTAGTTGACGTTCAGGCTGTAGGCCGATTGGGCGAAGACCAGGCCGTCGATGATCGACACCTCGACGCAGCATTCGGCCCCCGGGCGGACCATCTCGCGGGTCGTCCGGCTGGCCGTCGAGGCATGGAAGTACAGGGTGTCGCCGACCCGCCAGTGGTTGCGCGGGATGACCACCGGCGTCCCCTTGTCGATGATGCCGATGTGGGCGACCAGGGCCTCATCCAGGATGGCGTAGGCCGTCTGGCGGTCGTAACAGGCCTTCTTCGGCATGCGGGACAACTTGGTCCGCTTGGTCTTCCTCAACTCGTTCATGGCGCGCCTCGTGTTTCCCGGGATCGTCACGCGGGGCAAACTACCAAGCCCGCCGTATGGGTGCAATTTAGATGAACAGGTTGATGTCGGACTCGAGCGCCCGTTCCATGTAGGTGGCGGCGCCGCCGACCTCGATCCCGTCGATCAGGTCGTCTTGGCCCCACTCGAACAGATCCATGGTCATCTGACAGCCGATCATATGGACCTCGGATTCGATGGCCGCGTCGCGCAGCTCCGGGATCGACGCCACGCCCTTTTTCTTGATCAGGTTCTTCATCATGGTCGTGCACATGGCGTCGACGCCGGGAATCGCCGATACCAGGTTGGGCATGGTCATGTGCATGCCCATCATCGGCAACTCCATCCCCGGATTGCCGAGAGTCGATATCTGCAGATGATTCAAATCTTTCTTCAGGAGCTGCAGGCCGTAAAAGGTGAAGAACATGGAAACCCGAACGTCCATGGCGGCCGCCGTGGTCGCCAGGATGAACGGCGGATACGCCCAGTCCAGGGTCCCCTTGGTGACGATCATGGACATGGACTTGGCGTCGGTTGCTTCTTCGGGGTCGTTCATTTCTGATACCTCCCAACAAGACCTGATAATGATAGTGTCGGCGGCGGCGGAATGGAGTCTATTTCTTGACCCGCCCCTCCCGGTGCTGTGGCAAGCCGTCGTCGAGTTTCACCCAGTCCAGTCGGCTTTTGGTGAAGATATGGCTGCCCGGGGTCAGTTCGTTGGGATCGTCGAGGCAGGCGGCGGCGATGCTGATGGTGTCCTCCCGATCGAGACGCCGGTAGGTCAAGGTCGCCCCGCACTTGGGGCAAAAGCCGCGCTCGGCGATTTCCGACGAGGGATAGACGGCGGGCTTGTCGCCGGTCCACGAAACGTCGTCCGAGTGGAATGTCGCGAAGGTGAGAAAAGCCGCCCCGGCGGCCTTTTGGCAGGTGCGACAATGGCAGTGGGAGGTCCGAATCGGCTCGTTCTTGATCTCGAAGCGGACCGCGCCGCACAGACAGCTTCCGGAAAATTCCTGTTTCATTGGCTCAACTCGCACCAGATGGGGGTGTGGTCCGAGGGCTTTTCGCATCCCCTCGGCTTGCGGTCGATGTCGCATGCGTGGAGCCGGTCGGCGGCCTGGGGCGACAGCACCAAGTGGTCGATCCTCAGGCCCCGGTCGCGCGGCCAGGCGCCGCCCCGGTAGTCCCACCAGGTATAGCGGCCGCCCCCGGGGTGGAGCGCCCGGAAGGCGTCGGTCAGGCCGAGATGGACGATGCGGCGCCAGGCGGCCCGGGTTTCGGGCCGGCACAGGGCGTCGTCCCGCCACGCCCGGGGGTCGAAGACGTCGGCGTCCTCGGGGGCGACGTTGTAGTCGCCGCCCAGCACCAAGGCGTCCTCGGTGGCCAGCAGGTCGCGGACGTGGCGGTGGAGGCGGTCCATCCAGGCCAGCTTGTAGGGGAATTTTTCCGAATCCACCGGATTGCCGTTGGGCAGGTAGATCGAGGCCACCCGGACGCCTCCCGTCACCGCCTCGATATAGCGGGCCTGGTCGTCGCCGTCATCGCCGGGCAGGGCCTCCAGCTCGACCTCGATCGGCCGCTTGGACAGCACCGCGACCCCGTTGTAGGTCTTCTGGCCGGCCACCGCGACGTTGTAGCCGAGGTCCCCGACCTCGATCCTCGGGAACCCCTCTTCAATGGTCTTGATCTCCTGGAGCAGGACCACGTCCGGCGCCGCCTCGGCCAGCCAGTCGAGGAAGACCGGCAGCCGCGCCTTGACTGAATTGACGTTCCAGGAGGCGATGCGGATCATGTGCCCCCCAAGGGAGGCGCCGTCAGACCGCGAACGAGGTGCCGCAGCCGCAGGTGGACGCAGCGTTGGGGTTCTTGAGCGAGAAGAAGGAGCCGATCAGGTCCTCGACGTAGTCGAGCTGCGAGCCCTTGACGAAGTCCATCGACACCTCGTCGATCACCACCTTGATGCCGTTGTGCTCGAAGACCAGGTCGTCGTCGTTTTGCCGGTCGTCCAGGCTGAAGCCGTACTGGAAGCCCGAGCAGCCGCCGCCGGAGACGGCGATTCGCATCATCATCGCCTGATTGTCCCCCGTCGCCATCAGTTCGGAGATGCGCCGCGCGGCGTTGTCGGTGACGTCGATCGTCGGTTTGTCGTCGGCGATTGAGGTGTCAGGCATTGAAAAGCCTCGATTCCAAGGGCCATCGGGCAATTGACGCACCCCGTCACGAGTCTAATGTAATTCCCCGAGGCGTTTTGTCAATCTGGCGCGTTGCCTGGCGGGACGGTGGCCTGTAGTTTCGCCGCCATGACCGCCGTCCGAGAGACCGCGTCCTACGCCTGCACCGTCGCCACCAGCCGCGGCCGGCTGCATCCGGAACCCGAGAGCGCCACCCGGAGCTGCTTCCAGCGCGACCGCGACCGGATCATTCATTCCGGGGCCTTCCGCCGCCTCCAGTACAAGACCCAGGTGTTCGTCAACCACGAGGGCGATTTCTTCCGCACCCGCCTGACCCACAGCCTGGAGGTGTCGCAGATCGCCCGTTCGGTGTGCCGCTGCCTGGGCCTGGATGAGGACCTGGCCGAGGCCCTGGCCCTGGCCCACGACCTCGGCCATCCGCCCTTCGGCCACGCCGGCGAGGACGCCCTGGTGGAGATGATGGAGCCCTTCGGCGGCTTCGACCACAACGCCCAGTCGCTGCGCGTGGTGACCCGACTGGAGCGCCGCTACGCCGACTTCGACGGCCTCAACCTGACCTGGGAAACCCTGGAGGGGGTGATCAAGCACAACGGCCCCCTGGGCGAGCCCGAACTGCCCCGGGCCATCGCCGAGTACATCGACGGCCACGACCTGGAAGTGGATACCCATGCCGGCGCCGAGGCCCAGGTGGCGGCGATCTCCGACGACATCGCCTACAACAACCACGACATCGACGACGGCCTGCGCGCCGGCCTGTTCACGGTCGAGGACCTTGCCGACGTGCCCCTGGTCGGGCCGGTGTTCGCCGGGGTCCGCCGCGACCACCCGCAACTGGACCGTTCGCGCATGATCCACGAGGCGGTGCGCCGCCTGATCGGGGTCATGGTCAACGACCTGCTGGAGGAGACCGGGCGGCGGATCGCCGAGGCCGGGCCGAAATCCGCCGCCGACGTCCGCCGGCTGGGCCGCCCGGTGGCCGGGTTCTCCGAGGAGATGCGCGACAACGACAGGGACCTCAAGGAGTTCCTGTTCGCCAACATGTACCGCCACTACCGGCTCAACCGGATGACCAGCAAGGCGCGCCGGGTGGTCAAGGAGCTGTTCCGGCTGCTGGTCGGCGAACCGGAATGCCTGCCCTCCGAATGGCAGTGCCGGGCCGAGGGCCCCGGCAGCCCGGCCACCGCCCAACTGGTCGCCGACTACATCGCCGGCATGACCGACCGCTTCGCCATCGACGAGCACCGCCGGCTGTTCGACCTCACGGCGACCGACACATGAACCCCTTCCGCCACTTCCGGGACGCCGTGGTCGCCATGGTCGGCGAGTTGGGGCTGCCCGAAGGGCTGGATACCAGCCGCCTGACCGCCGAACCGCCGCGCCAGGCGGCCCATGGCGACATCACCATCAACGCCGCCATGATCCTCGCCAAGCCGGCCGGCCGCAAGCCGCGCGAGCTGGCCCAACGACTGGCCCGCCATCTCGAGGGACTCGACGACGTCGCCGGCGCCGAGATCGCCGGTCCCGGGTTCATCAACCTCAGGCTCGTGGACTCGTTCTGGCACCGCCAACTGGTCCATATCCTGGCCGCCGGCCCGGCCTACGGCGATTCGGATATCGGCGGCGGGGCGGCGGTCAACGTCGAATACGTGTCGGCCAACCCCACCGGGCCGCTGCACGTCGGCCACGGCAGGGGGGCGGTGGTCGGCGACGCCCTGGCGGCGCTGCTCGAGAAGGCCGGCTACCGGGTGACCCGCGAGTACTGGATCAACGATTCCGGGGCCCAGGTGGACAAGCTGGCTTTTGCCACTTATTGGCGCTACCTGGAAGCCCTCGGCGATCAGATATCCGAGGAGGTGATTACGGGATTCCTGCGGGATACACCTCTTGAGTATAAGGGGGAGTACCTCATCCCCGTGGGAAAAGCGCTGGCCGAGGAGTACGGGGAAAAGTTCGTCGAGGCGGCCATCGATGACTGGCTGCCGACGGTTCGCAAATTCGCCATCGATGCCATGCTGGAGCTCATTAAGAACGACCTGAAGGCGCTCGGGGTCGCCCAGGAGGTGTTCACCTCGGAGCGCCGACTGGTGGAGAGCGGCGGCGTCGATGCCGCGCTCGAGGTGCTGGAGGACCGCGGCCTGATCTATGTCGGGGTCCTGAAGCCGCCCAAGGGCAGGAAGCCCGAGGATTGGGAACCGCGCCCCCAGACCCTGTTCAAGGCCAGCGACTTCGGCGACGACGTCGACCGCCCGTTGCGCAAGTCGGACGGCTCGTGGACCTACTTCGCCACCGACGTCGCCTACCACCTGGACAAGTACCGGCGCGGCTGCCCGACCCTGATCGACGTCTGGGGCGCCGACCACGGCGGCTACGTCAAGCGGGTCCAGGCGGTGACCAAGGCGCTGACCGACGGCAAGGGGGAGCTCGACGTCAAGCTGTGCCAGATGGTCAACCTGCTCGAGGACGGCGTTCCGGTGAAGATGTCCAAGCGGGCCGGCACCTTCGTCACCCTGCGCGAGGTCATCGACAAGGTGGGCCGGGACGTGGTCCGTTTCATCATGCTGACCCGGCGCAACGACGCCCGGTTGGACTTCGACCTGGTCAAGGTCACCGAGCAATCGCGTGACAACCCGGTGTTCTACGTCCAGTACGCCCACGCCCGGATCCGTTCGGTGCTGCGCCACGCGGTGGAACTCGACTTCGATCCCCAGGCCCTGCCCGGGGCCCGGCTGGAGCGCTTGACCGACCCCGCCGAGCTTGCTTTGATCAAGGTCATGGCGGGGTGGCCGCAGATGGTCGAAAGCGCCGCCCAGGCGCACGAACCCCATCGCGTGGCCTATTACCTCCACGACCTGGCGGGGCAGTTCCACATGCTGTGGAACAAGGGCAACGACGACGCCAGCCTGCGGTTCATCGTCGCCGACGACCGCGACCTGACCGCCGCCAGGCTGGCCCTGGTCCAGGGGGCGGGGATGGTGATCGCTTCCGGGTTGAAGGTGTTGGGGATCACCCCGGTCGAGGAGATGCGCTGATGGCGGCTTCCGAAGACTCCGACGGGCTGGAATTCGAACCGGTGGCCGCCAGCGTCCCCGTGCGGGGCCGGGGGCTCAGGGTCTTGGTCCTGTTCGTGATCCTGTTGGCGGCGGCCGGGGGCGCCGGTTGGCTTTACCTGGGCGATCGCCTGTGGCTCGACGAGGACGGCAAGATCCCCGTGATCCGGGCCGAGGCGGGGCCGATCAAGGTGCGTCCGGAAAGCCCCGGCGGGATGGAGGTGCCCGACCGCGACAAGCTGGTCTACGAGCGTCTCGACGGGACCGAGGACAAGCCGCTGGTGGAACGCCTGCTGCCACCCCCCGAGGCGCCCCTGGCGCCGCCCGCCCCCGAGGCGGCCCCCGAGGCGGCCCCCGAGGCGGCCGAGGAACAACCGCCGGCGGCGGCGCCGCTGCCGCCCCCGGAATCCCTGCCCGCGGTGCCGACCACCGAAGAGGTGCTGGCCGCCCAGCCGCCGGCCAAGGTCTTGATCGCCCCCGAAACCGTCGGCACGGAGAACGCCGGCGAACAGGCCAAGGCGGCCGAAAGCGACACCGGCTACAAGGTCCAGTTGGCCGCCGTCCGCTCGCCAGAACAGGCGCAAGAGGAATGGGAACGCCTGCGCAAGAAGCATCCGGACCTGCTGGAGAAGCTCCGGCTGACCGTCACCAGGGCCGATCTCGGAGCCGACAAGGGGGGCGTGTTCTTCCGTCTGCGGGCCGGCCCGGTCGCCGACCGGGCGGCGGCCCGGGAGCTGTGCGCCAAGTTGAAGGAGCGCAAGATGGGGTGCCTGGTTGTCCGCCCGGGCGGTTGAGAAGGGGGGGCGCCGGCCGCTGGCGGCGATCTTCGGCTGTTCCGGCCCGGACCTCGCCGCGGCCGAGCGGCGGTTCCTGGCCGCCGCCGATCCCCTGGGCTTCATCCTGTTCGCCCGCAACTGCCGGGACCCCGAGCGGACGCGGGCCCTGGTCGGCGAGTTGCGGGCCGCCGTCGGACGGCCCGCCGCCCCGGTGCTGATCGACCAGGAAGGCGGCCGGGTGAGCCGCCTCGGGCCGCCCCACTGGCGGCGGCCGCCGGCGGCGGCCAGCTTCTCCCGGCTCGATCCGCGAATCGCCGGGGAAGCGGCCGGCCTCAACGCCCGGCTGATCGCCGCCCAGCTCCTCGACCTCGGGATCACGGTCAACTGTGCCCCGGTCCTCGACGTTCCCCAGTCCGGCGCCGACCCGGTGATCGGCGAGCGGGCCGCCGGCGAGACCCCGGAAGCGGCCGCCAGGCTGGGACGGGCGGCCTGCGAGGGGCTCCTGGAGGGCGGCGTGCTGCCGGTGATCAAGCACATCCCCGGCCACGGCCGCGCCGAGGTCGACAGCCACCGGGCGCTGCCGGTGGTGACGGCCGGCCGGGAAGACCTGGAACGGGTCGATTTCGCGCCCTTCCGGGCCCTCAACCGGATGCCCTGGGCGATGACCGCCCACGTCCTGTACCGGGCCCTGGACGAGGCGGCGCCGGCGACCACCTCTTCGAGGGTGATCGGCGAGGTCATCCGCCGCGACATCGGCTTCGCGGGCCTGCTGGTCAGCGACGACCTGTCGATGGCGGCGCTGTCCGGAGGCCCCGGGGAGCGAGCCCGGGACGCCCTGGCCGCCGGCTGCGACGTGGTCCTCCACTGCACCGGTGAAATGGCCGAGATGGAAGCCGTGGCCGACGCCTGCCGGGCGATGGACGACACCGCCTGGGAACGCTTCCAGCGGGGCGAGGCGGCGCGGCGGACCCCGGCGCCGCTGGACGTCGGCGCCGCCACGGCGCGTCTCGAAAGCTTGCTGGAAGGCGGACCATGAACTGGCAGGGCATCCTTCTCGTCGCCTCGGTGTGGGTGGTCCCGGTCCTGCTGGCGGTCACCCTGCACGAGGCGGCCCACGGCTGGGCCGCCTGGAAGCTGGGCGACGACACCGCGAAAAGCATGGGGCGGGTGACCTTCAACCCGATTCGCCACATCGACCCCTTCGGGACGGTCCTGCTGCCGGCGATGCTGCTCTACGTCAGCGGCGGCTCGATGATGTTCGGATTCGCCAAGCCGGTGCCGGTCAACTTCCGGCGCCTGGGCAGGCCGCGGCGCGACATGGTGCTGGTCGCGGCGGCCGGACCGGCGACCAACCTGGCGCTGGCGGTGGCCTCGGCGTTGTTGATCCACCTCGCCGACCAGGTCCCGGGACTGAGCGGAATATGGATCGCGAGAAATCTCGTAAATTCCTTGCTAATCAATGTATTCCTGTGCGTCTTTAACCTGATTCCTCTGCCGCCCCTGGACGGCGGGAGGATCGCCGTCGGGCTGTTGCCGCCGGGGCTGGCCAGGCCGTTGGCGCGGCTCGAGCGGGCCGGCATCCTGATCGTCCTCGCCGCCGTCTTCGTGTTGCCGTGGATCGGCCGCAAGGTGGGAATGGACCTGAATGTATTTTGGTGGCTGGTCGGGGTGCCATCGGGCTATATGATCGACGCCATCGTGACGCTCACCGGCATCAACTGAGACGGACCATGGAGCCGACCGAAGACTTCGAGGAGGAGAGACAGGAGACGGCGGCGGGGCCGGGGGCGCCGTTCGTGGTCGACGTCGACGGCTACGAGGGCCCCATCGACATGCTGTTGACGCTGGCCCGCGAGCAGAAGGTCGACCTGACCCAGATCTCGATCCTCCAGTTGGCCGACCAGTATCTGGCCTTCATCGCCCGGATCCGCGACACCGACCTGGAGCTGGCCGCCGACTACCTGGTGATGGCGGCGTGGCTGGCCTATCTCAAGTCGCGACTGCTGCTGCCCGAGATGGGCGGCGAGGAGGAACCCAGCGGCGAGGAGATGGCCGCCGCCCTGGCCTTCCAGCTGCGGCGTCTGGAGGCGATCCAGGAGGCGGGCGGCCGGTTGATGGCGCGCAACCGCCTGGGTCACGATTTCTTCATCCGTGGATGCCCGGAATCCTTCGTCGCCGCCGGGCGGACCGTGTTCGAGGTCTCGCTGTACGACCTGCTCAAGGGTTACGGCGGCCTGGCCCGGCGCATCGAGGGCAAGACCCTGCATATCGAGGCCATCGACCTGTACAGCGTCGAAGACGCCCTGGCCCGCCTCCAGCGGCTGCTCGGCAGCACCCCGGACTGGCAGAACATGGCCCGCTTCCTGCCCCAGGGGGTGGCCGGCGGTCCGGCCATCCGGTCCGCCGTCGCCACCACCTTCGCGGCCAGCCTGGAGCTGGTCCGCGAAGGCCGGCTCCGCCTGCGCCAGGGCGCCGCCTTCGGTCCCATCTACCTGCGCGCCGTCGCCGGCGGGCCCCGCAAGCGGGAGCGCGACGGGACATGAGCGACCACGATCCCCGCCATCTCCGTCTCCTGGAGGCGATCCTGTTCGCCTCCGCCGAGGCCTTGGGCGAACGGGAGCTGGCGGCCCGCCTACCCGACGGCGCCGACGTGGCGGGACTGCTCGCGGAGCTCAAGGAACACTACGCCGGACGCGGCGTGACCATGGTCCAGGCCGGCAAGTCGTGGGCCTTCCGCACCGCGCCCGACCTGGCCTCGCAGCTCACCGTGGCCACCGAGACCACCCGCAAGCTGGGCCGGGCGGCGGTCGAGACGCTGGCCATCATCGCCTATCACCAGCCGGTGACCCGGGGCGAGATCGAGGAAATCCGAGGCGTCGGCATGAACCGCGGGGCGCTGGACGTGCTCTTCGAGGCGGGCTGGGTCCGGCCCAAGGGGAGGCGCCGCACCCCCGGCCGTCCGGTGACCTGGGGCACCACCGACGCCTTCCTCGACCACTTCGGGCTGGAGACGCTGGCCGACCTGCCCGGGGTCGACGACCTGAAGGCGGCGGGTTTGCTCGACGCCAGGCCGGCCATCGAGGCCTTCCGGGTCGGCGACGGGCCGGCTCCGACCGAGGCCGAAGAGGACCCGGCGCCGGCTTCCCCCCTGACCGCCGAGGACGGCTGAACTAAGTTTTCACCGGCGTTGCGGTGGCCGGACCTTTCTGCCATTATCCGCCGTTCTTATCGACAATTCCTCAAGCGAGTAGAAAGACATGGGTGGTTGGACTGGTATTTGGCAATGGGTTGTGGTGCTGGCGATCGTCCTGCTCCTGTTCGGGGGCAGGGGCAAGATCTCGGCGCTGATGGGCGATTTCGGCAAGGGACTCAAGTCCTTCAAGAAGGGCATGAAGGACGGCGAGGTGACCGCCGAGGAGGTGCCCCAGGTCCTGAAGACCGAAACCCCGCCGCCGGCGGTCGAGGCGACCGTAACAAAGGATGAGACGGAGACGGAAACCGAGAAAAGTTGAGGCTGTTCGGCCGCTGCCGTCGCTGCCCCCAGATATCCTCTTACTCCGGAGCACCGAGCTGCCATGTTCGACATCGGCTGGCAGGAACTTTTCATCGTCGCCATCCTCGGCATCATCGTCGTCGGTCCCAAGGAGTTGCCGCGCGCCCTGCGCACGGTGACACAGTGGATCCGCAAGGCGCGCTCGATGGCCCGCGATTTCCAGGACGGGATCGACGACATGGTGCGCGAGGCCGAACTGGACGATATCAAGAAACAGGTCGAGAAATCGGCCGGCCTCGACATCGCCAAGGAAATCGAGGAGGCCATCGATCCGACCGGCGACATCGCCGGGGAGTTCGACCTCGGCGACGACACCGAGGACACCGAGCCGAAGGGCAAGCCCACGCCCGAGCCCGAGCCCGAGCCCGAGCCCAAGCCCAAGCCCAAGCCCAAGCCCAAGCCCAAGCCCAAGCCCAAGCCCAA
>CAZWEZ010000044.1:0-29931 GCA_964632795.1 uncultured Thalassospiraceae bacterium
GGACGTCGTCGCGCGGCCCTTGTGATGGGCCGCCATCACGGCGGGCCACGCTCCTCGCCGAAAGCCTTGGAAAGCCGTCTCCATGGGCCATTATCAGTGCTCCTTGGTATGAGGTGCTTCTTGTTGGCGGCGTTGTTCCCGCCTGAAGATGTAGAGGCCGCTGGCGGCGATGGCAACCGCGCCGGCCACGGTCCAGGCGTCGGGAAGGTCGTCGAACAGGAAGAAGCCGTAAATCGTCGCCCAGATCAGGTTGGAATAGCTGAACGGGGCGACGGTCGCCGCCGGCGACGCCTGGAAGGCCTTGATCAGGAAGAAATGGCCGATGCCCCCGAACATCCCCAGCATCGCCATCAGCAGCCACCCCTCGGCGTCCGGCGGGGTCCAGAAGAAGGGCACCGCGGCGGAGGTCACCAGCATCCCCATCAGTGGCGTGTAGGCCAACGTCGTCAGCGGCCGGTCGCTGGCGCTGATCCGCCGGGTGGCGATCTGGTACAGGGCGTGGGTGCAGGCCGCCCCCAGCGGCAGCAGGGCGGCGTACTGCATGACGCCGGCGCCGGGGCGGATGATGACCAGGGCGCCGACGAACCCCGCCGCCACCCCGGCCCACCGGCGCCGTCCCACGTGCTCGCCGAGCAGCGGCAGCGACAGCGCGGTGACCAGCAGCGGCGCGGTGTACATGATGGCGCTGGTGTCGGCCAGCGGAATCCGGCTGATGGCGTTGAAGAACAGGATGGTGGTCACCGTCAGCAGGCACGAGCGCACCACCTGCAGCCCGGGCCGCGCGGTCGCCATCACCCGCGGCAGGCTGGGGCCGAGCAACACCACCAGCATCAGGACGTGGAAGGTATAGCGCGCCCACACCACCTGCATCACCGGATAGGACAGGATCAGGTATTTGGCGGTGGCGTTGATGCTGGCGAACAGGACCATCGCCGCCAGCATCCACGGGATGCCGCGGCGGCCGTCCGACGACCCCGCCGGGGCGCTGAGCAGGGTGGACGGGCGCATCCAAGCCTCCTTCGGGCGCCGACAGCATCCCACCCCCGGCGGTTGGGGTCAATGCGCCGGCGGCGGCAAGGCCGTCTCCCCCCGTGGGGGGGTCGAAAGAAGGTGGACGAAAGTAATAAGAAGGAACAGTACTTTTGCCTAAAGGGCTTTCCCCTGAACTATGATATACTTATAAGCCAGATAGGAATCGTTATCGGGAAATCGCCCTCCTCTGCCGGCGGCTCTCGGGTCGCTGAGATATGTCGCCATGACCAAAAGCACACGCAAAGCAAGAAAACCCTCCCGGCGTACCGGGCTCGACGTCCAGGAGAGCCTTGATTACCTGGACCAGGGGATTTCCGTTTTCGACGGCGACCTCGAGCTGGCGTTGTTCAACCGCCGGCTTCTCGACCTCCTCGACCTCCCCGCCGGGCTGGTCGAAATCGGGGTTGCCTTCGAGGACCTGATCCGCTTCAACGCCGAGCGGGGAGAATACGGCGAGGGCGACGTCGAGGCGCTGGTCCGCCAACGGCTCGAACTTGCCGCCGAACCCGAACACCACTGCTTCGAGCGGACCCGTCCCGACGGCACGGTCCTCGAGGTCCGCCGCAAGCCGTTGCCCGGGGGCGGCTTCATCACCACCTATTCCGACGTCACCGAGCTCAAGCGCGGCGAACAGGCCCTGAGGGAAAACGAGGACCGTTTCCGGCGTCTCTACGAGATGGCGCCCCTGGGCTATCAGTCGCTGGACATCGACGGCAACTTCCTCGAGGTCAACCAGGCCTGGCTGGACATGTTCGGCTATGCCCGCGAGGAGGTGATCGGCCGCTGGTTCGGCGATTTCGTCGCCGAGAAGGACCTCTTCGACACCAACTTCCCCCGCTTCAAGGAGGCCGGTGAAATCCGCGTCCCGGGATATGAAATGCGGTGCCGGGACGGCTCGGCCAAGACCGTCGCCTTCGACGGCAGGGTCGGCTACGACGAGCAGGGCAACTTCCTGCAAACCCATTGCATCCTGAGCGACATCACCGAGCGCAAGCGGGCCGAGGAGGAATTACTGGCCGCCAAAAACAAAGCCAGCGTAGCGGAAGAACGACTAAACGAAGCGGCCCGCATCGCCAATCTCGGTTATTGGATTTGGGATGAAGTGAAAAACAAATTAATTGATTGTTCAGAGGAATATGCCCGTATCTACGGATACACCAAGGAACAAATGTTGGCCCAAACATTCAATGAGCAGGCCGACTTGCAGTTTGCTCATCCCGATGACCGTGACCCATTGGCAAAGACATATAGCGAGTTCCATGTCAATCCGGAAACCTACGATGTCGAGTACCGCGCAATTCTACCGGACGGTACGGTGCGCAACATCCGGGAGATCGGAAATCCCATACTCGATGAACAAGGTCGACTCGTCCAATCCTTCGGGATCAATCAGGACATCACCGAATTAAAATCCATGGAACGCCAACTCGCCCACGCCCAGAAAATGGAAGCGCTCGGCCAGTTGACCGGTGGCGTCGCCCACGACTTCAACAACATCCTCCAGGTGATCCTCGGTAACCTCCACCTGGTCAGCGACAGCCTGGACGCCGACGACGAGGCGGTGGAACCGATCGGGCACGCCATTTCCGCCGGCGAGCGGGGGGCGCTTCTGACCCAGCAGCTGCTGTCGTTCTCCCGCCGCCAAATGCTGAATCCGGAGGTGGTCGACGCCAACGACGTGGTGCTGGGCATCATCCAGCTTCTGCACCGCACGCTGGGCGAGGACACGGTCATCAAGACCAGGTTCGCCCGCGACCTGTGGCCGGTGTCGATCGATCCCGGAAAGCTGGAGAACGCCATCCTCAACCTGGCCCTCAACGCCCGCGACGCCATGCCCGAGGGTGGCGAACTGTCGGTCGAAACCCGCAACGAGCTTTTGAAACAAGCCATCCCGCGTGAGGACGGCGACCTGGCGGCCGGCCGCTACGCCGTGCTCAGGATATCCGATACCGGTCGCGGGATGACGCCCGAGGTCCTCGAGCAGGCCTTCGAGCCCTTCTTCACCACCAAGGACGTCGGCGAGGGCAGCGGCCTCGGGCTGAGCATGGTCTACGGCTTCGCCAGGCAGTCGGGCGGCCACCTCGCCATCGCCAGCGAACCCGGCCATGGGACCACGGTCACCATGTACCTGCCGGTCGCCGAAGGCCGGCCCGCGGCGAAGACGGCGAACGGCGGCGGCAAGGCGGTGGCCGGCGGCACCGTGCTGGTGGTCGAGGACGATGCCGAGGTCCGCGACATCACGGCCAAGACCCTGAAGGCGCTCGGCTGCAAGGTGGTGGAGGCGGAAAACGCCCGTTCGGCGCTCCGGGCCCTGGAAAACAGGGACGACATCGAGTTGGTGTTCACCGACGTGGTGATGCCCGGGGGCATGGACGGCATCGGCCTGGCCGAGGAAGTCGAACGCCTCCACCCCGCCATCAAGGTGCTGCTGACGTCCGGCTATCCGACCAGCGACTTCGACGCCGACGACACCCTCGAGGACCGCTTTCAACTGCTGCGTAAGCCCTATAACACCCTCGAGCTGGCCGCCGCCGTTAAGGCCGTCCTCGAAGACTGAGCGCCGCTAGTTAACCAGCGGTCCTTATTCGCAGAGCCGGCGGCAGCGGGTCTCGCGGATCAGCAGCGCTGTCGCCAGGGCGATCGCCGGGCAGGCGACCAGCGCCACCAGGGCGCCGCGGTAGGCGGCCAGCGAATAGACGCGCGCCCCGGCCTCCATGGCGCCGTCCCAGTTGAGGTCGAGCAGCCAGCCGATAAGCGGCTGGAACAGCGCCCCCGAGCCCATCACCAAGGTGTTGACGAAGCCGATCGCCGCCCCCGCCGCCTTGGCCGGGGTGTGCTCGCACACGGTGACGAAGCTGAGGATCATGCCCCCCGAGACGATGCCGTTGAACAGGAGCAGGGCCTGCGCCGCCCCCAGCCCCAGCCCCGGCAGGTAGACCAGCGCCGCGAAGCTTCCCAGGGAGGCGACGGCGCCGATCAGCATCGGCACCTTGCGCCGCCCGATGTGGTCGGAGAACCAGCCCGCCAGCGGCGCCCCGATCCCCCAGCCGATCAGCATCAGCGACATCGAGGCCGCCGCCGCCGGGCGTTGCAGCTCGAAGGCCCGCATCATGAAGGGGACCCCCCACAGCCCGCCGAAGGCCAGCATCGGGGCCACCAGGGCAGCGCCGAAGAGGGCGATCAGCCAGCACTGGGCAGTGACCAGGGTCCGGGCGAGGCCGTGCAGCAGACCGCCCTCGACCGGTTCCGGCGGCGTCCGGCCGGGGTCCGGGCGGTCGCGCACCACCACCCAGATGAGGCCCCCCAGGACCAGCGCGAAGAGTCCCGCCGCGACCAGGGTGCCGCGCCACCCGAACCCCGCCACCAGCGCCGCCAGCGGCGCCTGGCCGGCGACCGCCCCGGCCATGCCGAGCATGATGGTCAAGCCGGTGAGCAGGGCGAAGCGCCGCGGTTCGAACCAGGCGCCGGCCAGCTTGAGGGCGCCGACCCAGGTGACCCCGGCCCCGGCGCCGATCAACAGCCGCCCGGCGTAGGCCGGCGCCAGGCTGTCGGCGAAGGCGAACAGCAGGCTGCCGATGCCGCACAACAGGGCCGCCGCGGCCAGCATCCGCCGCGCCCCCCAGCGGTCCATCAGCACCCCGACGGGGAGCTGAAGCCCGGCGTAGGCGTAGAAATAGAAGGCCGAGAGGTTACCCAGGGCGGCGGCCCCGACCCCGAAGTCCCGCATCAGCTCGCCGACCATGACGCTGGGGGCGACCCGCTGGAAGAAGCCGTAGCCGTAGAAGGCGGCGGCCAGTCCCCACATGATCCAGGGCACGAGGCGCTGCGCGGAGGAAGGACGGGCGAAGGGAGAGTGCGGGGCGTCCATGGTCGCCATATTATACCAGCGGTCGTTTTGGGCTATATTCCAGGGATGAACGACGTTTCCGGCATCGCCCCGTCCCCGTCGCCGTCCCTGATCGGGGCCGACGACCCGCCCGCCTACGAGTTCTTCAACCCCCACGGCACGACGCCGCTGCTGCTGATCTGCGACCACGCCTCTCCCGCCATCCCGGGGGCCCTGGGCAACCTGGGCCTGAGCGCGGAACTCCTGGACCGGCATATCGCCTACGACATCGGCGCCGCCAATGTCGTCCGGGCGCTGTCGCGACGACTGAACGCCCCGGCCATGCTGTCGGGATACTCGCGGCTGTTGATCGACTGCAACCGGGCGCCCGGCGACCCCGGCTCGATCCCGCCGAACAGCGACGACGTGGCCGTCCCCGGCAACCGGGAACTCGACGAAGCCGGCCAGATGTGCCGTGTCGAGACCTTCTTCTGGCCCTACCACCACGCCATCACCAACGCCATGGCCCATCTGTGGCGATTGGGCCGGCCGCCGGCGTTGTTCTCGATCCACAGCTTCACCCCGACGCTGGACGGCGAGGACCGCTACTGGGACATCGGCGTGCTGTGGAACCGGGATTCGCGGATGGCCGGGCCGCTGATCGACCTGCTGCGGGCCCCGGGCGACATCCTGGTCGGCGACAACGAGCCCTATTCGGGACTCGACATCGCTTATTCCCTGGATTTGCACGCCGGCGCCGCCGGGCTGCCCAACTGCGCCGTCGAGATCCGCCAGGACCACCTGGAGACCGCCGAGGGCGCCCGGCACTGGGCCGACGTCCTGGGCGATGCCTTCGAGACGATCCTGGCCATCGACGGCCTGCACCGCGTCGAGAACTATTAATACCAAGGAGTAGCCCGGGATGTCCTTTTCCGAACCCTCCTTCACCATCGGCATCGAGGAGGAATACCTGCTGGTCGACCCGCAAACCCGGGAGTTGGCCAGCGACCCCCCCGAAGCCCTGCTCGAAGAGTGCGAATCCCTGATCCGGGACATGGTCAAGCCGGAGTTCCTCAAGTCCCAGATCGAGGTCGCCACCCGGGTCTGCAAGGACCTGGCGGAGGCCCGGGAGAACCTGGCCTGGCTGCGCCGCACGGTGGCCGAGGTGGCGGCCAAGCACGGGCTGTCGCCGATCGCCGCCTCCACCCACCCGTTCTCGGAATGGCGCGACCAGAAGCACACCGACAAGAAGCGCTACCACATCCTGGCCCGCGACATGCAGACGGTGGCGCGCCGGCTGTTGATCTGCGGCATGCACGTCCACGTCGGCATCGAGAACGACGAGTTGCGCATCGACCTGCTCAACCAGGTCAGCTATTTCCTGCCCCATCTGCTGGCGCTGAGCACCTCCTCGCCGTTCTGGCGGGGGCAGGACACGGGCTTGAAATCGTATCGCCTCAGCGTGTTCGACGAGTTGCCCCGCTCCGGGCTTCCCGAACGCTTCGATTCGTTCTCCGAATACCAGCGCCACGTGGCGATGCTGGTCAGCGCCGGGTTGATCCAGGACGCCTCCATGCTGTGGTGGGACGTGCGGCCCAGCGCCCGCTTCCCGACCATCGAGATGCGGATCACCGACGTTTGCACCCGCTTCGACGACGCCGTGAGCATCGCCGCCCTGTTCGCGTGCGTGGTCCGCATGCTGTACCGCCTTCGCCGCGGCAACAAGCGTTGGCGCGTCTACGCCGACATGCTGATCAACGAGAACCGCTGGCGAGCCCAGCGCTACGGCCTCGACGAGGGGCTGGTCGATTTCGGCAAGGGCGAGCTGGTGCCGTTCGTCGACCTGCTGGACGAATTGCTGGAGCTGGTCGCCGAGGACGCCGAGGCCTTCGACTGCACCGCCGAGGTCGAGCACTGCAAGCGGATCACCCGCGAGGGGACCAGCGCCCATCGCCAGTTGGCAACCTACGCCGCCGCCGAGGCCGCCGGCGCGGAGCGCCACGAGGCGCTGTGCGCGGTGGTCGACATGCTGATCGCCGAGACCACCCGGGGGGTGTGATCGTGCTGGTTCTCAGCCGACCATGGTTTGTTTCTCGATCGCCTGTTTGAGGCCCGCCAGAAGCGCCCGTCCGACCTCGCCGCCGTCGCCGGCCACCTTGTCGCGGAGCACCGCGCGCATGGCGTCGATGTGGGCCTTGACGATCTCGACGGCGTTGTCGTCGGCCTTGCAGTTCAAGCCGGTGCATTCGTACAGCATCTTGCCGAAGATGCTGATCAGCGGATAGCCGAAGGTCCCCCCCTGGCCGCGCAGTTCGTGGGCCAGCAGGTTGATCTCCTCGAAACTCTTCCTGCGGGCCATCGGGCTCATCAGCGCCTTGGTGCACAGGTCCGACAGCTGGGCCAGGTAGCCGAGGGCCCATTCGGTGAAGTCGAGCGCCGAGCGCTCGAGCTGTTCCTCGGCTTCCTCGAGGAGTTCGGTGGGCAGCTCGCCGGGACCGGCGTCGCCCATCCCCCCGGCCTTTTCCTTGAGGCTGTTGGGCAGCCGGAAGTACCACACGTCGGTCGGCGCCTTGGGTTTGACGACCTTGTCGGGGGAATAGACGATGGTGACGTCCTTGTCATCGGCGAGCCGCCTCTCTTCGTCGTCCGGGCCGACATTCTTGCGGCGCCGGTCGGGGCCGAAATAGCGCTGGCTGACGACGAACTGGCGCGGAAAGTCGATGACCTCGAGGAGGTGCTTGGAGATCGAATCCGCCGAGAACGGCTTGGCCAGGAACTCGGTCGCCCCCAGATCGCGCGCCGCCTTGACGTATTCGTGGTCGGCGGCGCCCGACAGCATGATGAAGGGAACGAACCGGTTGGGGGATTCCTTGGCCGTGCGCAACCACCGCAGCAGCAGCAGTCCGTTGACCGGCGACATCACCAGATCGGAGATCACGATGTCCAGCCCCAGGCCCCCCGACATCTGCGGGTCGCTGTGCATGGTCTTGAGGAAATCGATGGTCTCGGCGCCGTCCGACGCGGTCATCACGCGGCCGAAGCGCAACCTCCCGAGCATGTTCTCGAGGATGTTGCGGATATACCGGTTGTCCTCGACGAGGAAGATGCTGAGACGTTCCAGATTGTAAACGGCCACGGTGCGATCCTCGCCTACCTTCACCCTACACAGCTATTTTTATTTTCGTCCTCCCCCGGTGGCAAGGCAAAGCTTGCGTGGTGCCGGGGGAGACGATTATGTTCCGCCTTCCCGGAGAGCGAACGGCGGCAAGTGGATTCTATCCACTAGTGTCCTGGATCAGACATATGGTACCCATACGATCGCCTTTCCCGCATCCTCGGGGCGTCAGGCGCACTTGCCGATACGCCGGCATCGCCGGCGCGCGCCTTCCTGCCGAGGACGCGGGAAAGGCGATCGTATGGGTACCATATGTCTGATCCAGGACACTAGGATGAGGAGTCGACAATGACGGATATCGGCGGCGTGGCGGCGGATCGCCTGCGCTCCTTCGTCGAGCGGATCGAACGTCTGGAGGAGGAGAAGGCGGCGCTGGCCGCCGACATCCGCGAAGTCTACGCCGAGGCCAAGGGGACCGGCTTCGACATCAAGACCCTGCGCCAGATCGTCCGTCTCAGGAAAATGGACAGTTCCGACCGCCGCCAGCAGGAGGAACTGCTGAACCTCTACAGGCGGGCGCTGGATCTATAGGGCCTGGCGGGCCTCCCCGGGCAGGACGAAGACCCGGTTCACGTAATCCATCAGCACGGCCATGCTCTCTTCCACCGTCCGGGTGGCGGTGTCGATCACCAGGTTCGGGTTCTCGGGGATCTCGTAGGGCGCCGAGATGCCGGTGAAGTCGGGGATCTCGCCGGCCCGGGCCTTCTTGTAGAGGCCCTTGGGGTCGCGCGACTCGCAGACCTCCAGGTCGGCGTCGAGGTAGACCACGTGGAACGGATCGTCGGCCGCGTCGCGCGCCTGGCGGCGGTCCCGCCGGTAGGGCGAGATGAAGGCCGAGATCACGATGTAGCCGGCCTCGGCGAACAGCGCCGCCACCTCGCCGATGCGGCGGATGTTCTCGGCCCGGTCCTCGGGCG
Organism: uncultured Thalassospiraceae bacterium; assembly: GCA_964632795.1. Lineage (GTDB taxonomy): Bacteria > Pseudomonadota > Alphaproteobacteria > Rhodospirillales > 2-02-FULL-58-16 > CAZWEZ01. Next base: position 8,951 of record CAZWEZ010000044.1, read on the forward strand.
AGAACCCGAGGTCGGCGTTGAGGCCGCCGCGCACGTTGTCGCCGTCCAGCACGTAGGCATGGAACCCCTTCTTGAACAACCGCTGTTCCAACTCGAAGGCCAGCGTCGTCTTGCCCGACCCCGACAGACCGGTGAACCACAGCACGCCGCCCAGGTGGCCGTTGGCGCGCCAGCGCGCCTCCTTCTCGACACGATGGGCGATGCTGGTGATGTTGGTCGACTTGACGGTCATCGGAGGACTCGCGTTGGTGGGCGGTTGTGGGCGGTGGTGTCTTTTACGTCCTTTCCCCCTTGCCTATCAAGGGACGATGCCCCTTAATTCGCGGTAGGTTTTCCCAGGGAGATCAAGACCATGACCGAAAGCAAACCCAGGATCGCGGTCGTTCTTTCGGGATGCGGCGTCTTCGACGGCGCCGAGATCCACGAGAGCGTGCTCACCCTGCTGGCGCTGGACCGCCAGGGCGCGGCGTACGAGTGCTTCGCTCCCGATATCGACCAGGCCCACGTGATCGACCACCTCAGCGGCGAGGAGACGGCCGAGAAACGCAACGTGCTGGTCGAATCGGCGCGCATCGCCCGGGGCGAGATCAAGGACATCAAGGAGCTGAACGCCGAGGACTTCGACGGGGTGATCTTCCCCGGCGGCTACGGCGCGGCCAAGAACCTGTGCAACTTCGCCTTCGAGGGCGCCGAGTGTTCGGTCGAGGTCGGGGTGGCGCGGGTGGTCGGCGAGATGAGCGCGGCCGGCAAGCCGATCGGCGCCCTGTGCATCGCCCCGACGATGATCGCCCGGCTGATGGACGGCGCCGAACTGACCATCGGCCAGGACCCCGACACGGCGCAAGCCATCGAGGCGATGGGCTGCAAGCACACCCCGACCGGCCACGGCGAGGTGGTGGTGGACCGCGACCGCAAGGTGGTCACCACGCCGTGCTACATGCTGGACTCGACCATCGGCCAGATCGCCGAGGGCGCCGACAACGCGGTCAAGGCGGTGCTGGAAATGGTCCGCGGCTAGGAGCCTGTCCGAGAAACAGTTTCGCGGGCAGTTGAACAGCCCTCAGCGACCATTTGCCAAGGACGGCTCTCCCATTCGAGACGGCGAATGGAAAGCCGGGGACAAAGTCGCCGACTACGTCCTCTCGGCTTCGATCCAGGCGGTGAAGCCGCTCGTGTGAGATGTAACGTTTTTGCCGGCCCAATCGTCTTATTCCCAACAGCGGCGATCGGCGCCGGTGGAAACAAGGACGGGAGATCGAGATGACCCTGAGATTGAAGGAACGTGAACTGGCCGCGGTCGGCGCCTCCGTCGCCGCCGGCTGCAAGCCCTGCACCGACTATCACGTCAAGGCGGCGCGCAAGGCCAAGCTCACCGACGGGGAAATCCGCCAGGCCATCGACGACGCCATGGGCGTCCGCCAAAACGCCCTGGAGGTGATGAAGGCGTACGGCCTCCACCACCTCGGAGAAAGCGAAGAGGTCGGCGGGGGCGGTTGCTGCGAGCCGACCACGCGGATCAAGGAACTGGTATCGATCGCCGCTGCCTTCGCGGTCAACTGCACCACCAATCTGGAGAAGCACCTGGCCGCCGCCAAGGCCCTCGGCGTCGGCGGCAAGGAAATCCACGACGTGATCGAACTGGCCGGGCTCATCAAGGGCAAGGCGGCCTCGCACGTCGAAAAGATGGCTGCCCCTGAAGAGGCCGCCGATGCCCCCGCAGGTGGGGCGCCGGCGCCGAAAGCCGCGGCCGCCGGCGGCTGTGGCTGCACCGCCGGCTGACCAGCCAAAGGCAAATGCCCGATCGGGGAAATCGTCGGAAAGTAAAACCCGGCGGCGCGAAAGACCCCGGTCTTCTCGTGCTGGGAGCGCCGGCGGCGGTCTTTCACAAGCGCCCCCTTGGATGACTGCGTCTACAGGGAAAGCTTGCTCCCGACCTGGCGATGGCACGCTGTTCGGTCCATGGCCTAATACTCCACCTCGACCAGGTACAGCCCCTCGGGCGGGGCGGTGGGGCCGCCGGCGGCGCGCTGGCGCGCGGCCAGGGCGGCGGCGACGTCGGTGGCGGTCCACTTGCCCTCGCCGACCAGCTTCAGGGTGCCGGCGATGTTGCGGACCTGGTGGTGAAGGAACGAGCGGGCGTGGACCTCGATGTCGATGTCCTCGCCGTGGCGGCGCACCTCCAGCGCGTCGAGGGTCTTGACCGGCGAGCGGGCCTGGCAGATCGAGGCCCGAAAGGTGGTGAAGTCGTGGCGGCCGACCAGCACCTTGGCCGCTCCGTCCATGGCCGCCGCGTCCAGCGGCGCCGGGACCCACCACTTGCGCCCCCTGTCGACGGCCAGCGGAGCGCGGCGGTTGGCGATCCGGTACAAATAACGGCGGCGGCGGGCCGAGGCGCGGGCGTCGAAGCCGGGCTCGGCGACCTCGGCGGCGAGCACCGCCACCGGCGCCGGCTTGAGGTGGAAATTGATGGCGTCGCGCACGGTGTCGGTGTCGAAGTCGCGCTCCAGGTCGAAGTGGGCGACCTGGCCCAGGGCGTGGACCCCGGCGTCGGTCCTGCCGGCTCCGTAGACGGTGACGGCGTGGCCGCAGAAGCCGGCGATCGCCTCCTCGATCGCCTGCTGGACGCCGCGGCCGTTGTCCTGGCGCTGCCAGCCGACGAAGTCCCGGCCGTCGTACTCGATGGTCACCTTGTAGCGGGGCATGGCTGGTGTTGTAGCCGGCTCGGGGACGGGGCGCGAACGTTTTCGATTCCCCTCGCCTGGTCTTCGAGGGGTTTGTCAGGGGGCCATCCGATCAGTTAAGGTGCCCGACGGTGTCACATGAAGCGGACGTACGCCATGAGCCGACCGGCAGCGGGGGAAATTCGCGACATCGACAGGGACTCCCTGCACATCCTGCCGCTGTCGATCCTGCCCTTCGAGACCCCGGCCCTCCACCGCGCCCGGCTGATCAAGAACGTGCGCCTGGACAGCGTCGTCGAGTTCTTCCGCGACATCAACACCGGCAGCGGCCAGATGGACATCGACGGCCTGATCACCGAGTTCGGATGGCCGCACGACCCCCCCCACCCCGACCTGGTCCTGCTGCGCAAGCTGGCGACGATTCCCAGCTACGACGTCTACAGCCTGCGGATCCTGCTCCGCGACCACGGCATCACGGTCAACCAGGTCGACGCGCTCAAGCTGTCCGACGGCAAGATCAAGGAACTGAGCGACTACATGACCGCCTTCACCCGCCCGCTGATCATGCAGATCTACGGCGGCGACGACCTATCGATCCGGAACTTCGACGACATCATCGCCCTGTTCCGCGACCCGGACATCAAGAAGGCCCGCGAGAAGCTGGAGATCATGGCCGGCAAGCTGGAGATCAAGCCCTCCGAGGTCCCCAAGTTCCTGGAGGACTACGGCGACATCTTCCTGTCGCTGTCGTACTACCGCCAGTGCCTGGACCACATCGAGCCGATCATCGAAACCTTCCTCGACGCCATGGAGGAGATCCGCAAGAACTGGCAGCTCCGCCAAGACGCCAACCTGATAAAGACCTGCGCCATGATAAAGTACACCATCAACGGGCTGATGACCTCCATCACCGGGCGCTTCGAGAACTTCGACCGCACGACCATGGACATGTGGAACAACATCTCCGCCGAACGGTTCCGCAAGGTCGAGAAACTGATCCAGAGCTACCACACCACCATCGGCGGGATGCTGTGCGCGCTCAGCCTCAAGATGAACGCCTGGTCGACCCTGTTCCCCGACCGGTACGCCGGCGGCCCGTTCAAGCGCAGCGAGTTCATCATGAGCGAGATGAAGCAGGGCATCGACAAGATCCGGAAGATCGAGAACTCGGCGCCCATGCTCTCGGAGCTGGGGTAGCCTTTCCCCCTCAGTGCCCCTTGGTATCAGCCCAGCCGCGTCCCCGCCGCCAGCGGGTAGCCGCGCAGGAAGTCCCCGGCCTCGGCCGCCGCCCGGCCCGGCCGCTGGAGACGCTCCAAGCGCAGGGCGCCCGATGCGCAGGCGACCAGCAGGCGGTCGTCGAGCACGGTCCCGGGTTGGCCCCCTCCGGCCTCCGCCTCGAGGCCGGCGGCCAGCACCTTGAGGCGTTCCCCGCCGTGTTCGAACCAGGTCCCGGGCCAGGGATTGAGGGCCCGCACCCGGCGCTCCAGCTCGTCGGCCGGGCGCCGCCAGTCGAGGCGGCCGTCGGCGCGCTCCAGCTTGCCGGCGTAGGTGGCGCCGTGCGGCGGCTGGGGGTGGGAGGTGACGGTCCCCGCCGCCAGCCCGTCGAGGGCCTCGACGATCAGCCGGGCGCCGAGCCCGGCCAGCTCGTCGTGCAGCGCCCCGGCGGTCGTCGCCGGACCGATGGGGAGCGCCTCGGCGAGCAGGACGGGGCCGGTGTCCAGGCCCTCGTCCATGGCCATGATGGTGATCCCGGTCTCGGCGTCGCCGGCCAGGATGGCGTGCTGGATGGGGGCCGCGCCGCGCCAGCGCGGCAGCAGCGAGGCATGGACGTTGAGGCAGCCGAGGCGCGGCGCCTCGAGGACGGGCCGGGGCAGGATCAGGCCGTAGGCGGCGACCACCCCGGCGTCGGCGCCGAGGTCGGCGAAGGCTCGTTGCTCGTCCTCCCCCTTCAGGGTATGGGGCGTGCGCACCGCCAGGCCGCGCCGCCGGGCCAGCGCCTCGACCGGGCAGGGATGCTCCCGGTGCCCCCTGCCGGCCGGCCGGGGCGGCTGCGAATACACGCCGGCGACCTCGTGGCCGGCGTCCAAGAGGGCGTTCAGCACGGGCACCGCGAAATCGGGGCTGCCCATGAAAACCAGGCGCAGACGACTCATCGGCTCGACGTTCCCCAAAACTAATTGACCGCCTCGGCCTCCTTCTGGCGCTTGAGCTTGGTCAGCTTGCGCAGGATGATGCCGCGCTTGAGCGCCGACAGGTGATCGACGAACAGCACCCCGTCCAGGTGGTCCATCTCGTGCTGGATGCAGGTCCCCAGCATACCCTCGACCTCGATCTCGCGGCTCTCGCCGTCGTGGTCCAGGTAGCGCACCCGGACCCGGGCCGGGCGGACGACCTCGGCGTAGTGTTCGGGCAGCGACAGACAGCCCTCCTCGTTGCAGGCCTCCTCGTCCGAGGCCCAGACGATCTCCGGGTTGGCCAGGCACAACGGCGCCGGCTCCTCGTCGTCGCGGGCGACGTCGACCACGACGACCCGCTTGCGCACCCCCACCTGAGGCGCCGACAGGCCGATGCCGTTGGCCTGGTGCATGCTCTCCAGCATGTCGTCCATCAGCTTGCGGACCTCGGCGTCGACCCGCTCGACCGGCTCGCAGGTGGCCTTCAGCCTGGGGTCGGGGGCGATGATGATGGGCAGCACGGCCATGGTTCGTCCGGATTTCTGTCGAGGGGGAACACCGTCCACATATTGCCTGCCCCGGGCGCCGTCAAGGTAAGGATTTGTCCTGGCCGCCGCCTGGCATAGACTCCGCCGTAGCAAAAGTACAGGATCGGCCCGATGTCCGTCGCTCAGAGCATCCTCGGTTTCCTGGTCCTCACCGCCCTGGCCTGGGCGTTGAGCGAGGACCGGCGGCTACACACCCGCCTGACGGACCGCTTGGGACCGGGAGGGACCGCGCCATGATGCGCCGACGCAACGCCAAGATCATCGCCACGCTGGGTCCGGCGGTCAGCGGCCGCGAGGACATCGCCGCCCTGTTCAGGGCCGGCGCCGACCTGTTCCGGCTCAATTTCAGCCACGGCAGCCACGACAAACACCGGGCCCGCTACGAGGCCATCCGCGACGTCGAACGCGAGGTGGGGCGGCCGATCGGGGTGATCATCGACCTCCAGGGGCCCAAGCTCAGGATCGGCGCCTTCGCCGGCGGTTCGGTCAGGTTGGCGCGCGGCGGGCGCTTCCGGCTCGACCTGTCGGCCGAACCCGGCGACGGCCATCGGGTCGGCTTCCCCCATCCCGACGTCTTGCCATTGATGACGGCCGGCACCGACGTCCTGCTCGACGATGGACAGGTCCACCTCAGGTGCGTGGCGTGCGGAGCCGAATATGTCGAGACCGAGGTCGTGACCGGCGGCATGCTGTCGGACCACAAGGGGGTCAACCTCCCCGGTTTGGTGCTCGACGCGCCGCCGCTGACCGACAAGGACCGGCGGGATCTGGCCTTCGGCCTCGACCTCGGCGCCGACTGGGTGGCGGTGTCGTTCGTCCAGACGGGGCGCGACGTCGAGGAGGCGCGTAAACTGGTCGGCGGACGGGCCGCCATCATGGCCAAGCTGGAGCGCCCCGCGGCCATTGCCAACATGGACGAGATCGTCGCCCACGCCGACGCCGTCATGGTGGCGCGCGGCGACCTGGGGGTCGAGAACCCGCCGGAAGGCGTCCCGGCGATCCAGAAACGTATTCTCAGGGCCTGCCGGAGGGCGGGGAAGCCGGTGGTCGTCGCGACCCAGATGCTGGACTCCATGGTCCACGCGCCGGTTCCGACCCGGGCCGAGGCCTCCGACGTGGCGACCGCCGTCTACGACGGCGCCGACGCCGTGATGCTGTCCCAGGAGACCGCGATCGGCGAATATCCGGTCGAAACCGTCGAGATGATGGACCGCATCATCTACGGGGTGCGCCTCGACCCCCACTTCCGAGTGATGATCGACGCCGCCTGTCCCGAGCCCGAGACCACCGCCTCGGACGCCATCACCGCCGCCGCCCGCCAGGTGGCGGACACGGTGTCGGCCAGCGTCATCGCCACCTTCACGGCCTCGGGCTCGACCTCGTTGCGGGCGTCCAGGGAACGCCCCCACATGCCGATCCTCGGCCTGACCCCGCACCTGGATACGGCGCGCCGCCTGACCCTGGCCTGGGGCGTGCGGCCGGTCATCATCAAGGAACTGGAGAGCTTCGAGGGAATGGTCGAACAGGGTCTGGCGGTGGCCATCGACAGCGGGCTGGCGAGCTCGGGGGATCGGATCGTCCTCACCGCCGGCGTTCCCTTCGGCACCCGGGGCACCACCAACATCCTGCGCATCGCCACCCTGCCGTGAGGCAACCCGGCGGGGCGGAACTGGATACTTCCCACAGTTGCCACTAGTCTGAGGCCATGGTCTCGGTCCTGTGGAGCTTGTTTCGCTTGATCCTGGAGGCGCTTCGCGATCTGGCGCCGATCGTGCTGGTGATCGCCTTCTTCCAGGTCGTCGTCCTGCGCCAGCCGTTCCCCAACCTGGATCAGGTGATCGTCGGCCTGGTGTTCGTGGTGATCGGGCTGACCCTGTTCGTCCAGGGCCTGGAGATGGGCCTGTTCCCGCTCGGCGAATCCATGGCCACCGCCTTGGCCCGCAAGGGCAGCCTGAGCGCCCTGTTGGGCTTCGCCTTCTGCCTCGGCTTCGGGACCACGGTCGCCGAGCCGGCGCTGATCGCGGTCGTCGGCGAGGCCGCCGCGATCGCCGGCCAGGCCGGGCACATCGCCGACGACGCGGACTCCCGGGCCTCCTATGCCTTCATGCTCAGGATGACGGTGGCGCTGTCGGTCGGCGTCGCCCTGGTCCTCGGGGTGTTCCGCATCCTCAAGGGCTGGCCGATCCATTACCTGATCATCGGCGGCTACGTGACGGTGGTCGCCCTGACCTACTTCGCGCCCCCCGAGATCGTCGGCATCGCCTACGATTCGGGCGGCGTCACCACCTCGACCATCACCGTGCCGCTGGTCACCGCGCTGGGCGTCGGGCTGGCCCACGCCATCCACGGCCGCAACCCGATGATCGACGGCTTCGGGCTGATCGCCTTCGCCAGCCTGACGCCGATAATCTTCGTCCTTATCTTCGGCATGGTGGTGTGAGGCCATGGAACTGCTGGAACACATCGTCACCACCGCGCTGGGCACCATGGTCGACGTGGCGCCGATCGTCGCCATCCTGTTCGGCTTCCAGTTCCTGATCATCCGCAAGCGCCCGCCGCATCTGCGCAAGGTGGTGTTGGGGCTGATCTACGTGCTGTGCGGGCTGACCCTGTTCCTGGTCGGCCTCGAGGAGGCCCTGTTCCCGCTGGGCAGGACCATGGCCCGGCAGTTGACCGACCCGGCATTCATCTACGGGGCCTGGGGCGGGGCCGGGGGCGAGCACCTTTCGAGCTGGCGCGATTACTACTGGGTCTACGGTTTCGCCGCCGCCATCGGCTTCGCCACCACGGCCGCCGAGCCGTCGCTGATCGCGGTGGCGCTGAAGGCCGAGAAGATCTCGGGGGGCAGCGTCAACGCCATCGGCCTGCGGATCGCAGTGGCCTTCGGGGTGGCGGTGGGGGTGGCGCTGGGCGCCTTTCGCATCGTCACCGGCACCTCGCTGGTCATCTACATCGTGGTCGGCTATTTGATCGTCATCGTGCAGACGGCGTTCGCCTCGCGTTCGATTGTCCCGCTGGCCTACGATTCCGGCGGCGTCACAACCTCGACGGTAACGGTGCCGGTGATCACCGCGCTGGGCCTCGGCCTGGCCTCGACCATCCCCGGACGCAGCCCGCTGATCGACGGCTTCGGGCTGATCGCCTTCGCCAGCCTGTTCCCGATCATGTCGGTGCTGGCCTACGCCACGGTGACCAATTTCCTAAGACGCGAGAAGAAGAAAATACCGGAACTCGGGACTATCGGATATGAGGAGATGATCCAATGAACCTTAAGCTGATCATGACGCTGATCAACGTCGACAAGACCGACGACGTGATCGACGCCGCCCGCGAGGCGGGGGCGACTGGAGCCACCGTCATCACCAGCGTCCGCGGCCAGGGCCTGAAGCCGGAGAAGACCTTCCTCGGCCTCGAACTGGACGCCCAGCGCGACGTGGTGCTGTTCCTGGTCGCCGAACCCAAGGCCCGGGAAATCCTGGAGACCATCGCCAAGGCCGGCAAGTTCGACGAGGAGCCGGGCTCGGGCATCGCCTTCCAGGTCGAGATCGAGGACGCCGTTGGCCTGAAAACCCAACTGCCAACCATCCAGAACGAAATCGAGGACCAGGTATGAACGACAAACCCCCAGAAAAGCCTTACCTCAAGGTCGGCGACGTGATGGTCGCCTCGATCCGCACCATCGGCCGGATGGCGACGGTCAAGGAGGCCATCGAAGCGATGCGCGAGTACGGCGTCAACTCGTTGGCCGTGGAGAGGCGCGACAAGACCGACGAGTTCGGCCTGCTGGAGGTCACCGACATCGCCAAGGAGGTGATCGCCAAGGAACGCCCGCCCGAGCGCATCAACGTCTACGAGATCATGTCCAAGCCGGTGCTGACCCTGCCCGTCGAGATGAACATCAAGTACGCGGTGCGGCTGCTGGTCAAGTTCGGCCTGTCGCGCGCCCTGGCGGTCGACGGCCGGCGGACCCCGGTCGGCATCGTGACGATGCGCGACATGGTGCTGCGCTACGGCGAGGAACAAGCGAAGTCGTGACCCCGGCGTCCGGCGCTCAGGCGCGCCGACCACGTCCCGGGCAAGGTTGGCGCGGTGCCGCCGCGCTTAAGAGTCCGGCTTTGTTTCTCCACGCACCGCCGTCCAGGCCAGCGCCGCCCAGCCGATCATCAGCAGAACCCCGCCGGCCGGGGCCACCCCCCGGGCCAGCAGGAGGCCGCTGACGCCGAGCACGTACAGGGGGCCCGAGAACAGCACGATGCCCAGCGCGAACGACCAGCCGGCGACGCGGAGGGCCATCGAGCCGGGGCGGCGTTCGGCCAGCCAGGCGACGGCGAGCAGGGCCAGGGCGTGCCACATCTGGTAATCGATTCCGACCTGGAAGATATCGCGCGAGCCGTAACCGTCGTCGTCCACCGCGTGCCAGCCGTAGGCCCCCGCCACGACCGCCGCCAGCCCGTTGAGGGCGGCCACCAGCAGCCATCCCCGGGCGGCGCTCATTCCAGGGGCTCTAGGGCCCGCAGGCCGTCGCGCACGGCGGCGTCCAGGTAGGCGCCGACGACATCGGTCATGGCTTCACCCCGTCCCTGTGAACCCTCCGGGGAAGCTTATACCAGGATTCGAAAACGATGGGGCCCGGCGGCGTCTACTCGCCGGCCAGGGCCGGGGCGTCGGCCTCGGCGTCGGCGAGCGGGTGGTCGAGGCGGTCGATCATTTCCTTGGGCACCACCTGCCAGAAGGCGGCAGCTTCCCGGCTCCAGTCGTCGAGCAGGCGGCGGCCGTGGCGCGAGGAGGTCCGCGCCACGTGCTCGGCGATCAGGTCCTTGAGCACCCCCTCCCAGTGGCGGCTGGCCAGGCGCTGGTAGATGACGGTGTCCTCGTTGACGCGGACCGGAAACTCGTTCTCGGGGTCGTAAACGAAGGCCATGCCCCCGGTCATCCCGGCCGCGAAGTTGGGGCCGACCGGCCCCAGCACCGCGGCGACGCCGTTGGTCATGTACTCGCAGCCGTTGGAGCCGCAGCCCTCGACCACCGCCCGGGCCCCCGAGTTGCGTACGCACAGGCGTTCCCCGGCCTGGCCGGCGGCGTACAGGTTGCCGGCGGTGGCGCCGTAGAGCACGGTGTTGCCGATGATGGTGTGGCGATTGCTCTCCAGCGGGCTGGAGACCGGCAGGCGGACGACGATGGTGCCCCCCGACAGCCCCTTGCCGACGTAGTCGTTGGCCTCGCCGATGACCTCCAGAGTCAGCCCCTGGACCGCAAACGCGCCCAGCGACTGGCCGGCCGAGCCGCGCAGGCGCACCGTCAGGTGGTCGGGAACCAGGCCGTCCATGCCGTGGCGCCGCGTGATCATCGAACTCATCCGGGTGCCGACGGCGCGATGCGTGTTGCGCACCGAATAGGTCAACTGCATCTTCTCCCCGGCCTCCAGCATCTGCTGGGCGTCCTCGATCATCCGCGCATCGAGCGTGTCGGGGACCTCGTTGCGGCCCTCCAGCGTGCAGCGCACCGGGTACGGCCCCGGGTCCGGCCTGGCCAGCAGCGGATTCAGGTCGAGGTCATCCAGGTGGGCGGCGCCCCGGCTGACCTGCATCAGCAGCTCGGTGCGGCCGATGATCCCGTCCAGCGAGGCGACCCCCAGCGAGGCCAGGATCTCGGCCACCTCCTCGGCCATGAACGAGAACAGGTTGACCACCTTCTCGGGGGTCCCGGCGAAGCGCTTGCGGAGCTCCGTATCCTGGGTGCAGATGCCGACCGGACAGGTGTTGGTGTGGCACTGGCGGACCAGCAGGCAGCCCATGGCGATCAGCGCCGTGGTCCCGACCCCGTATTCCTCGGCGCCCAGGATGGCGGCGATGACGACGTCGCGCCCGGTGCGGATGCCGCCGTCGACCCTGAGCCGGATGTTGTGGCGCAGGCGGTTCAGGGTCAGCACCTGGTGGGTCTCGCTGAGCCCCATCTCCCACGGCAGGCCGGCGTACTTGATCGAGGTCTGGGGGCTGGCCCCGGTGCCCCCGTCGTAGCCCGAGATCAGGATCACGTCGGCCTTGGCCTTGGCCACCCCGGCGGCGATGGTGCCGACCCCGCTGCGCGACACCAGCTTGACGCAGACCTGGGCCTCGGGGTTGACCTGCTTGAGGTCGTAGATCAACTGGGCCAGGTCCTCGATCGAGTAGATGTCGTGGTGGGGCGGCGGCGAGATCAACGTCACCCCGGGCGTCGCGTGGCGCTGGGTGGCGATCTCGGCGGTGACCTTGAAGCCGGGGAGCTGGCCGCCCTCGCCGGGCTTGGCGCCCTGGGCGATCTTGATCTGGATCTCGCGGCAGTTGTTGAGGTACTCCGTGGTCACCCCGAAGCGGGCCGAGGCGACCTGTTTGATGGCGGTCGAGGGGTTGTCGCCGTTGGCCCGGGGCGTGAACCGCTCGCGCGCCTCGCCGCCTTCGCCCGAGTTGGACTTGGCGCCGATCCGGTTCATGGCGATGGCCAGGGTCTCGTGGGCCTCGGCGCCGAGCGCGCCGAGCGACATCGCCGGGGCGATGAACCGCTTGCGGATCTCGGTGATCGATTCGACCTCCTCCAGGGGCACCGGCGACTCGGCCGGCTCGAAGTCGAGCAGGTCGCGCAGGCTGATCGGCGGCTTGTCGCCGAGACCCCGGCTGTAGCGTTTGTAGACGGCGTAGGATTCACTCCTCACCGCCTCCTGGAGGGTGTGGATCAAAAGGCCGTCGTGACCGTGGCGCTCGCCATCGGACCGGTAGCGGTAGAAACCGCCGACCGGCAGCGGCTCGGCGTCCCCGGCGAAGGCACGGGTGTGGGCCTCGATGGTCTTGGCGGCGATCCCCGACATGCCGATCCCCGAGATCCTCGAGGTCATCGAGGGGAAGAACTCGGCGACCAGGGCGCGCGACAGGCCGACCGCCTCGAAGTTGCAGCCGTTGCGGTACGAGTTGACCACGCAGATGCCCATCTTGGACATGATCTTGAGCAGCCCCCGGTCGATGGCCGTCTTGTAGTTGCGCAGGCACCGGGCCAGCGACATCCCGGGGAACAGGCCCCGGTGGTGGCGCTCGGCCAGCGACTCCTGGGCCATATACGCGTTGACCGTGGTCGCCCCGACGCCGATGAGGACCGCGAAGTAATGGACGTCCAGGCATTCGCCCGTGCGCACGTTGAGCGAGGTGAAGGTGCGCAGGTGCTCGTTGACGAGGTGGCTGTTGACCGCCCCGGTGGCCAGGATCATGGGGATCGCGGCGCGCTCCGCCGACATCGCCAGGTCGCCGAGGACGAGGTGGATGTGGCCGCCGCGCACCGCCTCCTCGGCCTCGCGGCGCACCCGCTCGATGGCCCGACGCAGGGCGTCGGGGCCGCCGGCGACCTCGAAGGTGCAGTCGATCTCGGCCGCCGTGTCGCCCATGTAGGCCCTCAGCGCCTCGAACTCGGCGCTCGTCAGGACCGGCGATTCGAGCTGCAGGATGGTGCACTGGTCGGGGTTCTCGTCGAGGATGTTGCCGAGGCTGCCGAGGCGGGTCTTGAGCGACATCGCCCGGTATTCGCGCAACGAATCCATGGGTGGGTTGGTGACCTGGCTGAACATCTGGCGGAAGAAGTGGTGGAGCCCCCGGTAGTTGTCCGAGAGCACCGCCAGCGGCGTGTCGTCGCCCATCGAGCCGATCGCCTCCTTGCCCTCGGCGCCCATCGGCTGGAGGATCAGCTCCATGTCCTCCATGGTCTGGGCGAAGGCGGCCTGGCGGCGGCGCAGGGTCTCGCCGGTGAACAGCGACGGTTCGCGATGGCGCTTCTTGATCAGGCTGTCGAGCTTGGTGACGTTCCTGACCCAGGTGGCGTAGGGCCGGCGGGCGGCGGTCAGGTCCTTGATCTCGCGGTCGTGGTAGAAACGCCCCTCGGCGAGGTCGACGCCGATCAGGCCGCCGGGGCCGAGGCGGCCCTTCTCGACGATGTCGGCCTCGGGCACCTGGACCATCCCGGCCTCGGAGCCGACCACGAGCAGGCCGTCCCGGGTCACCATGTAGCGCATCGGCCTGAAACCGTTGCGGTCCATGCCGGCGATCACCCAGCGGCCGTCGGTGGCGCACACCGCCGCCGGCCCGTCCCACGGCTCGAGCACGTTGTTGCAGTAGGTGAACATGTGCTGGTGGGACAGCGGCATGGTGGCGTTCTGCATGATCGATTCGGGGATCATCAGGTTCTTGACCACCGGCGCCGGGCGGCCGGCGCGGACCAGCAGCTCGAACACCGCGTCCAGCGCCGCCGAATCCGAACCCCCCGACTGGATCACCGGCTTGATGTCCTCGATGTGCTCGCCCAGCGCCTCGGCCGCCATCCGCGGCTGATGGCTGGCGATCCAGTTGAGGTTGCCGGTCAGGGTGTTGATCTCGCCATTGTGGGCCAGCATCCGGAAGGGCTGGGCCAGCCGCCAGGTGGGGAACGTGTTGGTCGAGTAGCGCTGGTGGTAGATGGCGAAGTTGGAGACGAAGCGGCGATCCAGCAGGTCGGGGTAGAAGGCGCACAGCTGCTCGGCCAGGAACATCCCCTTGTAGATGATCGAGCGGCACGACAGCGAGCAGATGTAGAAATCGATGATGTTGTTGGCCAGGACCTTCTTCTCGATCCGCCGCCGGATCACGTAGAGGTCGGTCTCCAACGCCTCGTCGTCGAGGCCGCGGGCGTCGGCGATCATGATCTGCTCGATCTCGGGCCGGGTGACGTTGGCCTTGTCGCCGATCACCGCGACGTCGACCGGCACCTGGCGCCAGCCGTAGATGGTGTAGCCCGAACTCAGGATCTCGGTCTCGACGATGCACCGGCAGCGCTCCTGGGCCTCGAGGTCGGTCTTGGGCAGGAACACCATGCCCACCGCCAAACGCTCCTCGGCCGGCTCGTGGCCGGTGCGCCGGATGTGCTGCTTGAAGAATTCCTGGGGAATCTGGAGGTGGATGCCGGCGCCGTCGCCGGTCTTGCCGTCGGCGTCCACCGCGCCCCGGTGCCAGACCTTCTTGAGCGCCGTGATCCCGGCTTCGACCACCTCGCGCCGGGCGACGCCGTCGATGGCGGCGACCAGGCCGACGCCGCACGCCTCGTGCTCCTGGGAGGGATCGTACAGGCCGTCGGCGGCCAGCAGCCGGGCGTTGGCCCGCCAGGCGCGGACGAAGGCTTCCGCGGTCTCGGGCGGCGGCGTGGTCATGCGTCCCTCCCTCACGAGGCGGCGGCCAGGACGGCGGTCCCGGCGTTGCGCAGGTAGGCGTCGATGGCGCGCGCGGCGGTGTGGCCGTCGCGGATCGCCCACACCGCCAGCGAGGCGCCGCGGACCACGTCGCCGGCCGCGTAGACGCCGTCGAGGCTGGTCGCCATGGTCTCGGGGTCGACCTTCACGGTCCCCCACCCGGTCAGCTCGGGGGCCGGCTCGCCATACAGGGCGGCGGCCTCCTGGGCGACGAAACCGAGGGCCTGGATCACCATCTCGGCGCCGATGGTGAAGGCGCTGCCGGGGACCGGATCGAAGGTCCTGCGGCCGTCGGCGCCGGGCGGGCCGGCATGGAGGCGAACCGCCCGCACCCCGCCGAGGGCGCCCTCGCCGAGGAAGGCCTCGACGGTGGTCAGCCACCGGATCTCGACCCCGGCCTCCTCGGCGTGGGCCCGCTCGCCGGTCGAGCTGTCCATGTCGGCGCGGTCGAACATCTCGACGCAGGTCACCGACCTGGCGCCCTGGCGGACCGCCGTGTTGGCGCAGTCCATGGCGGTGTCGCCGGCGCCGATCACCACCACCCGCTTGCCCTCGGCGTTGAGCCGGCCCGAATCGAACTCCGGTTCCGCCACCCCCAGCCCCTTGCGGTTCGACGCGATCAGGTAGTCGATCGCCTGGAGCACGTTGTCGAGCCCGGCCCCGGGCAGCTCGAGGGCCCGCGGCCGGGTCAGGCCGACGGCGACCAGCACCGCGTCGTGGCGCTGGCGCAGCTCGGCGAAGGGCAGCCCGCCGCCGCCCCCGACCCCGACGACCCCGCACCCGACCCCGACATCGACGTTGGGGTGGAAGACGACCCCGGCCTCGGCCAGTTGGCCGGCCCGGCGCTCGACCACCGACTTGTCGAGCTTGAAGTTGGGGATGCCGTAGACCAGCAGTCCGCCCATGCGGTCGTGGCGGTCGTAGATGTCGACCCGGTAGCCGTCGCCGCGCAGGCGGGAGGCGCAGGCCAGCCCGGCCGGCCCGGCGCCGACGATACCGACCGAACGGCCCCGCTCGGGACCCACCGGCAGCGCCTCGACCCAGCCCTTGTCCCAGGCGGTGTCGGTGATGTGGGCCTCGACGGCGCCGATGGTCACCGCCCCGTGGCGCGACTGCTCGATCACGCAGGAGCCCTCGCACAGCCGTTCCTGGGGGCAGATGCGGCCGCAGATCTCGGGAAAGCTGTTGGTCGCCTGGCCGACCCGGTAGGCCTCCTCGAGGCGGCCC
This sequence comes from uncultured Thalassospiraceae bacterium, assembly GCA_964632795.1. Lineage (GTDB taxonomy): Bacteria > Pseudomonadota > Alphaproteobacteria > Rhodospirillales > 2-02-FULL-58-16 > CAZWEZ01. Next base: position 24,816 of record CAZWEZ010000044.1, read on the forward strand.
TCGGCGGACAGCTTGAGCCAGTCGGGGATGTTGTTGTGCAACGGGCAATGGAGCTGGCAGAAGGGGATGCCGCACTGCTCGCAGCGCGAGGCCTGCGCGGCCGCCGCCGGCGGCGCGAAGGGCCGGCGGACCTCGGCGAAGTCGAGGCCTCCGCCCGGCGCCAGGCGCCGCTCGGGCAGCTCGCGCCGGACGCTGAGGAACCGTTGCATCCGCTGGCTCATGACGTCTCCCGTTCGTTCTCCGGCGCCCGGTATGCACCGGGGAAGGGGGAGAAGGCAAGGTAAAGTAGGACAAGTTTGCTTGCTTAAAAAATTATTCACCTGCTGAAAGCCGGTTAAAAACATCCCAACACGATTTGAATACCTGAAATTCCTAAAAATAGGTCCGAAATGGGATCAATTGACGCTTTTGCAGGCGGGCGCCGGATATGGTAGAGTGGCCACCAGTCTTGGGGTGAGGGACTCGTGCCTGTCCTACATATTGTGGTTCTTGCCCTGATCCAGGGCGTTACCGAGTTTCTCCCCGTCAGTTCGTCGGGGCATCTGGTGCTGGTTCCGATGTTCACCGACTGGCCGGATCAGGGACTGCTGATCGACGTCGCCGTCCATGTCGGGACGCTGGGGGCGGTGGTTCTTTATTTGTGGCGCGACCTGTTGCGGATGCTGGCCAGCCTCGGCCGGCTGACCAGGGGACAGTCCGATTTCCACGCCCGGCTGGCCGGTTACCTGGTGATCGGCACCCTGCCGGTGGTGGTCGCCGGCTTCGTCATGAACCGCTATCTGCCCGGCGGCCTGCGCGATATCTTCGTCGTCGCCTGGGCGACGCTGGGCTTCGGGATCGTGCTCTACCTGGCCGACAAGCTGGGGATGACCGTGCGCCGGATCGAGCACATCGGCCTGGGCGACGCCGTGATCATCGGTCTCGCCCAGGCGCTGGCCCTGGTCCCCGGCACCAGCCGCTCGGGGATCACCATGGCCGCCGGGCGGCTGCTGGGCATGGAACGGACCGAAGCGGCGCGGTTCTCCATGCTGCTGTCGATCCCGGCCATCCTCGGCGCGGGAACCCTCAAGGGACTGGAGCTTTACCGCTCCGGGGACGCGGCGCTGACCAACGACGCCCTGGTCGTCGGCGGCCTGGCCTTCATCGTCGCCCTGATCGCCATCTCCCTGATGATGGCGTGGCTGCGCCGGGCCACCTTCACGCCGTTCGTGGTCTACCGGGTCCTGCTCGGCGGCGGCCTGCTGGCCCTGGCCTACGGCTGGGTCGGCTAGGCCGGCGAATAGAATTTGCCCAGGTAGCGTTAGCGGGTAAGATTCCCGGAGCAGCGAAATAAGGAGATTCCCCATGGCCGACGTCGACGACCTCAAGGACGGCAAGGACTTCGGGATCGGCACCCCGCCGCCCAGCCAACCCTTCTTCCTCAAGGGATCGAACGCGCTCGACTGGGGCATGCAGAACCGCCTGTCGCGGATCTTCAACCCCAACACCGGGCGCACCGTGATGCTGGCCTTCGACCACGGCTATTTCCAGGGACCGACCACCGGCATCGAGCGCATCGACCTCCAGATCGTGCCGCTGATGCCCTATGCCGACGTCCTGATGTGCACCCGCGGGGGGGCGCGGACCTGCATCCCGTCGACCACCGACAAGCCGCTGGTGCTCAGGTGCAGCGCCGGGCAGAGCGTTCTCACGGAGCTGTCCAACGAGCTGGTGGCGGTCGATATCGAGGACGCCATCCGGCTCAACGCGGCGGCGATGGCGGCCCAGGTCTACATCGGCGCCGAGTACGAGCACCGCTCGATCGCCAACGTCGTCAAGCTGATCGATACCGGGACGCGCTACGGCATCCCGACCCTGGCCGTGACCGGGGTCGGCAAGGACATGGCGCGCGACCAGCGCTACTTCTCGCTGGCCACCCGGATCTGCGCCGAGATCGGCGCCCACTATGTCAAGAGCTACTACTTCGAGCCCGGCTTCGAGAAGGTGACGGCGGGTTGTCCGGTGCCGATCGTCATCGCCGGGGGCAAGAAGCTGCCCGAACTGGAGGCACTGACCAAGGCGTATAAGGCCATCGACCAGGGGGCCGCCGGGGTCGACATGGGCCGCAACATCTTCCAGTCCGACAGCCCCGAGGCGATGATCCGCGCCGTCGGCGCCGTGGTCCACGAGGACGAGAAACCGGACAAGGCGCTGGAGCTCTATGAGCAGATCAAATCGGAACTGGCGGGCAAGTAAATGCCTCTACCACCCCCGGCGAACCCCCGGTTGGAGGAAAAAGGCAAAAAACAAGACCTGACCCCAATTGGAATGATTCCAACCGGCGCTGATTGCTTTATGGGGCCGACATGGTCTCTTACCATGTCGGAGAGCGCGCCAGCGCGTCGGGCCGCAAGGCCCGTAGCCAAGGGCCACCGGCCCGCCCGGCGATTGAGGGGCATTATATAAGGAGATTTCATGGAACTGAGCAAGGAACAGAAGGCCGAAATCAGGGCCCAGCGCCGGCACAAGTCGACGACCCGCCGGGTGGTCTCCCCGGCGCTGGAGGAGATCCTCTACAAGCCGATCCCGGTGCTGGATCACGGCTTCGTCCGGGTCATCGACTACATGGGCGACGACTCCGCCATCGTCCAGGCGGCCCGGGTGTCCTACGGCAAGGGGACCCGGCACAGCCGCGACGACGCCGGGCTGATCCGCTATTTGATGCGCCACCGCCACACCACGCCGTTCGAGATGTGCGAGATCAAGTACCACGTCAAGCTGCCGATCTTCGTCGCCCGCCAGTGGATCCGCCACCGCACCGCCAACGTCAACGAGTACTCGGCCCGCTATTCGGTGCTCGATCGCGAGTACTACATCCCGGCGCCCGACCAGCTCGGCACCCAGTCGCGTTCCAACCGCCAGGGCCGGGGCGCCGTGCTCGAGGGCAAGGAGGCGGCCCGCGTGCTGAAGCTGCTGCGCACCGACGCCGAGCGCTGCTTCGCCGACTACCAGGAGATGCTCAACGAGAACGACAAGGGCGAAAGGCTACGCCAGGACCGGGCCGGACTGGCCCGCGAGCTGGCGCGCATGAACCTGACGCTCAACACCTATACCCAGTGGTACTGGAAGATCGACCTCCACAACCTGCTGCATTTCCTGTCGCTGCGCGCCGACCCCCACGCCCAGTACGAGATCCAGGTCTACGGCGAGGCGATGCTGGAGACCCTGCGCCACTGGCTTCCGGTGACCTACGAGGCGTTCATGGACTACCGCAAGGGGGCCGCCGTGCTGTCGGCCAAGGGCCTGGCGGTGACCCGCAAGCTGCTCGCCGGCGTGGCTGTGAACCAGGAGGACAGCGCCATGAGCAAGCGCGAATGGCATGAACTGATGGCGACCCTGGGCCGCCAGGGGTAGGGATTCCGGGGGGCGCTCAATCCATCGAGTCGACGGTTACATCCTATTGCATTCGATCCCTATGTTCACGTCATGAACACGGATGAGGACGGATCGCCCCCCTTACTAACTGTTGATCCTTTCCTTCCTCCGCGAACCTTCGCGCACCTCCGCGCCCTCAGCGGTTATTTTACCGCGGAGGACGCGGAGGTGCGCGAAGGTTCGCGGAGGAAGGTGCAGAGAAGAAGTTATTGAAAATTATTCCTGGACTGTATTGTGAATCACTTTTCTACTTTCAAAACACATTAATCAAACCTCCCCGCGTCACTTCATCCGGTAGAGGTAGATACGGGTGGCGTGGAGGTCGTCCAGGGTGCGCACGGACTCCGCCGACCAGCCGTGGAAGGCGAAGAAGTTGGACAGCACCAGGGCGCCGGGGGGCAGTTCGGCCTCCAGCTTCCCCTTCAGCCGTTCCATGCCCTCCGGGTGCAGGTAGCACACCACCAGCGCCGCCCCGGAGAGGTCGGCGCGGTGGAAGTCGGCCCGCCGCAGGTCCAGGTTGGGCAACGGCTCCGCCAGCCGTCGCAGCCGCGAGACCAGCCACGGCACCAGCGACACCTCGAGAGCGACCACCGGGCACCGGGGGTAGCGCCGGGCCAACGGAAAGGCCAGCGTCCCCCACCCCGAGCCGAGCTCGAACACCGTCCCCTCGAGGTCCTCGGGCAGCGCCGCCAACAGCGCCGCCCTGACCCTCGGCGAGGTCGGCATCGGCGCCATGCCGGTGGCGACGGTGGAAAACAGGATCGACCCGATGACCGCCAGCACCAGGGCGAGAACCGCCAGTTCGACCACCACCGCCTCGGCTCCTCCGTGCGCGCCCGTCCTGGACAGGGGTCTCCAACGACCCTACTCTGAGATGCCTCGAATGTCCGTTCCAAGCATAGCGCGATCATGCCCGACCCGGTGACCGATAATCGACCGCCATCACGGCGTTCCGGCTCCGCCGCCGGGGAGCTCGATTTCGACCTCCTGCCGGAGCTTGTCGGCTATCACCTGCGCCGCGCCCACGGGGCGGCCTTCGCCCGCTTCGCCCGGGTCATCGCCGACGGCCAGGCGACGCCGGGGCAGTTCGGGGTGCTGGTTCTGATCGACGCCAACCCGGGGCTGACCCAATCGGCCCTGGCCAAGGCGGTGGGCATCGAGCGTTCGACCATGGTGGCGGCCATCGACGGCCTCGAGAAGCGCTCCCTGGTCGAGCGCCATCCCTCGCCGGTGGACCGCCGGTCCTACGCCCTCGAACTCAGCGCCAGGGGCAGGGACCTGCTGGCCAAGCTGCGCGGCAAGGTCCGGGAGCACGAGGACCATATAACCATGGGCTTCAGCCAAGGCGAGAAAGCCACCCTGATCAGGCTGCTGCGCCGCCTCAAGGCCAACTGCTGACGCCGCCCCGCCGCCGATCCGTATTGTCCGGACGCACTTGACGGCCGATGACACCATTCATATCTTCACATAAGAAACCGTTCCTGGCCAAGCCAGCAACGGGTCGGTATTGAACCTCGTCAATTAACCGCGCGACGATGCTTTTTCATTGTGTATTCAATATCTTATACCAAGGGGCACTGATAATGACCCATAGAGATCGCCTCGGCGTGTCGCCGGGTAGGAGGAAAGCCGCCGGCGATGCGGTGCCATCGTCAAGGCTTTTCGACGCCCTCCGGCGGCACGCCGAGGCGACCGGAACGGC
>CAZWEZ010000045.1:0-29220 GCA_964632795.1 uncultured Thalassospiraceae bacterium
CGGCGGCTTGGCGGCGTGGATGAGGTCCTTGCCCTGCTTGTCCCGGAACGACTGCCAGGCGCAACGCCCGGTGGCGGTCCGCCACACCACCTCGCGGTGGCGCTCGCGGAACCCGGCCACGGCGTCGGCGTCGTTGGAGCACAACATCTCGGGGATTCGGATGCCGCCCTCGCCGAGGCGCTCCAGGAGGTCGAAACCGGCGAACCCCGCCAGGTGCGCCGAGGGTCCGTTGTAGAGCGCGACGCCGGCCGATTCGAGGCGGCACAGGAGGCTGAACAGGAAGCTGTATTTCTGCTGCTCGAGGACGTGGGAGGTCTGCCACAGGGACCAGTCGACCTGTCCCGGGGCCAGCGGCAGGACCGGGTCCTCGTAGGCGAACCCGTGGACGTAGAGGGCGTCGAGCCGGTCCAGTCGGACGCCGTCCCACGACACCCCATCCTCGGCGATGGTCGCTCGCTGGCCGCCGTCGAGGTCGAGGTCGAAGCCGCGGACCGACCCCGGGGCCAGCCGCTCGACGGCGTCGCGCACCATCCCCGCCTGGCGGTCCCCGGCCCGGGCCAGGATGCCGACCCGCCGTTTCCCGGGTTTGCCCCTGGCGGTCATGGCGCCGCCGGCGGGGCCCCGAAGAAGTCCAGGAACCCGCCCTCGGCCAACATCCCCAGGCGTTTCTCGTCGATCTCGTTGAGGGCGGTCCGGAGCCCGTAGTCCCTGGCCAGCGTCCCCTGGGCGGCGAGCAATCTGGATTCCGCCATCTTGTTGTCGATCGACGCCGAGACCATGGTCAGTTCGGCCCTCAACAGCTTGCGCAGGGCCTGGACGATTTCGCTCTGGGTGATGTCGGCGCCGATTTGGCGACGCTTGTTCAACCCCTCGAGGCTCGTCTTAAGGCGGCCGATCTCGTTCTCGGCCAGCACGAAGCGCTTGCGCGCCCCGGCCATGGCGCTCAGCCAGTCCTTGATTTCGCGGGCCGCGGTTTGCCGGCCGTCGCGGATGGCGACGACCTGGTCGTGAAGGGCCAGCCGGGCCTGATCGACGGCCGCCTCGGCGGCGACGTTGCCCCACGGCCGCTGCAGGGTGAGCCGGTAGGTCTGGGTGATGATGTCCGGCCGGTTGAGTTTGGACAGGCTCTGGTGGATGTCGCGGTAACCGTAGGCGAACCCGCTCTGCGCGAGCGAGGCGGTGGCGGAGAACGTGAGGTCGGGTTGGGCCTGGTTCCGGCTGGCCTTGAGCGAGATGGCGGCGCTGTCGCGGTCGATCCGGTCGATGAAGAAGTCGGGCCGGTTGTCCTCGGCGCTGGCCATGGCCCGCCCGAGATCGGTGTCCAGCCATGCCCCCAGGGCCCGGCGGTAGCCGAACGGCAGGTAGACGCGCGAGCGCACCTTGTCGACCTCGTTCTCGATGATCACCGCCAGGTCGTGGGAGGCGTCGATGAAGGCGTTGCGGGCCTGTTCGACGTCGATCTCGACCTTGGCGAACTCGGCCTCGGCCTCCGCCTTTTCGTAGTTGGTGGCCCGGCGCAACGCGAACAGCCGTTCGGTGCGCGCCTTGAGGTCGGCGACCAGGTGGCGGTTGTTGGCGGTGACGTACAGGTCCTCCAGGCGCTTGATCAGTTGCCAATAGGCGATGTCGGCGGCGAGCAGGACGTCGTTGATCGATTTCTTGAGTGCCCAATCCGTGCGCCGCTTGGATTTCTCGGCCAGCTTGATCGCCACCTCCGACGGCGCGTAGGGGCCGAACCCCTTGAGCCCGGGGATGCCGCTGGAGAAGTTCAGCTCGAGGGTCGAGGAGTACATGCCGTCTTCCCAGTAGTAGCCGGTCCGGTAATAGATCTTCTGTTGCTTGGTGACCGTCGACACCGAGACCTCGGGACCCCAGGGAAGCTGTTGGCTGAGGCTCGCCGAGTAGTTCAGGATGCGTGCAGGTCCTTCCTCGGAATCCTCGCTGGCCTCGATTTCCTGGCCGACCCCGAGGGCCTCGGCCTGGGTGCGGAAGTTGATCCCGGTGACGGCCGGGGTGGTCGCCGCGGGGATGCCGGCGATGTTGACCGGGTTGAAGTCCCGTTTGTTGATCTTGCCGAACTTGGCCCGGCGGTAGGTCTCGGATTCGTCGTAGTCGATGGACAGGGTGAAGACCGGATCGAGGACCGCCCGCGCCTCCTGGATCGCCTGGGCGGCCTTCACCGCGTCGCCGCGGCTCGATTCGATCGACAGGCTCTTGTCGAGGGCCTGAAGCGCGGTCTCGCGGGCGTGCAGGTAGACCGGCTCCCGGCCCCGGATCGTCGACCAGGCGCCGCTGTCCGGCGCTACCGCGAGCGCCCGCAGGACCAGGGCGTGGCGGGCCTTCTCGGCGTCGCTCACCGGGGGCGCCAGCTCCCGCTTGGCCGAGGCCGCGACGGCCTTGGCGTGGCGGTCGAGGCCGTCTTCCATCCCTTCGCCCGCCGCCGCTGAAGACAGCGGTCCCATGACCAGGGCGGCGGCGGCCAGGACGGCGGCGAATTTCACCCGGGTATTCACTTGGGGGGTCCTGCGAAGTATCCGAGGACGCCGCGCGAGGCCAGGATATCGAGGCGGCGGCGGTCGAAATCGGTCTCGGCCGTCCGCTGGGGGTAGCGGCCGGCCAACTGGCCGGTGCTGGCGAGCAGGGTCGATTCGGCCTTCTTGGCGCTGATCCGGGCGTCGATATGGGCCTCCCTGGCGCTCAGCAGGTTCCGCGCCTTGCCGATGATCTCGTACTCGGTGACCCGGCGTTCCTTCTGGAAGCGCAGGGCGCGCCGGTAGACCTTGTCGGCCAGCTCCAGGTTGCGCCGCGTGATCTTGAGCCGTTGGCGGGCGCTGTCCAACTGGATGCGGGCGCTCCGATAGTCGGCCTCGAGTTGGTTCTCGGTCTTGCGGCGCGCCAGCTCGCTGGCCGCCAGGCTGTATTGGGAACCGGTCAGCGCGGCCTCGGCGGCGCGGTTGCCGAGCGCCCGCTGGAAGCTCACCCCGGTGGTCAGGGTCACCTTGTCGGGATTGGGGATCTGTTCCAGGGACTGCTCGATCCCCCGGTAGCCGAAGACCGTGTTCTGCTGTTCAAGGGTCGCGCTGCCGGTGAGGTAGATGTCGGGACGCATCCTCGCCTCCAGCGCGTCGCGGGCCAACCGGGCGGCCTCGACCGCGACCAGGGCCTTGAGGTAGTCGGGGTTGGAACGGGTCAGTCCGGGGTCCTCGGCCACCAGCGGCGGGGCGTCCATCAGCGACAGGTAGCCGACCGGCATCAGAAGCTGGGGGTCGTCTTCACCCAGCAGCTTGCGCAGGGCGTTGGAAGCCTGGACGTAGGCGACGAACGCGGTCTCCACCTCGCCGCGCACCCGCTCCAGTTCGCCGACCACCTGATCGTAGCGCGAGGAGGTGACCGTCCGCGCCCGGAAAAGACGCCCGGTGCGCTCCTCCAGGTCCTCGACCAGGGTTCGGGTATCCAGCGTCGCCTTCAGGTTCTGCGCCGCGCTGACCAGGCCCCAATAGGCGTGGTCGGTGCTCAACAGGGTGCTGTTGATGATCACCCGCACGTTCCACATGCTGCTTCGCGTCCCCAGACGGGTCAGTTCCCGGGTGACGTTGGTGGCGTTGAGCGGCCCGAAATCCTTGGTCAGGGGCAGCGGCGTGGAAAAACTGGCGGTCAGCGTCGACACCCAGGGCCGGTCGTAGGTCCCGTAGGTGGCCAGGTTCGCGGCCCCGTTGTTGAGGATGAAGTAGGCGGGTTTGTGGGTGATCTCGAGATCGAGGTTGAAGCTGGTCCCCCAGGGGAGCAACTGGGTGACCGAGAAGGCCGTCGTGCGCACCTTCGTGGAACCGGTCATGGTCGCCTCGTTGGCGACCTCCGAAGTGAGATAGAACCCGGGGGGGCGCGGAGCGTTGTACTGCAGAGATTGGATGGGGCCTTCGGAGAACACGATCTGGTTGGCGGCGTTGGTTCCCTTCTTGAAGCGCCACACCGTCTCCTCGCGATACTCCGAGCGGGTGTGGGAGTAGGCGCCGGTGACCGTGATCAGAGGATCGAAGGCGGCCGACGCCGCTTCCAGCGCCGCCTCGGCGATCCGCCTGGTGATCCCGGCGCGTTTGACCGTCAGGTTGTTCTCCAGCGCCCCCAGCGCCGATTCCCTAAACGAGATTTCCCGCAACGCCATGTCCGAATAGAGGCCCAGATTCTCTTTGCTGTCCCGGGCCGCCTCGAGCAACAGGCGGATCGCCGACAGCACCTCCAGCTCCCGGCTGCGGTTCGCCGCGTCGACCATCAGGACCTCGGGACCAGGCGCGGCGGGCGCGGCGGCGGGGGAATCGGCCATTGCCGGGGGCCCCGCCGACAGGCCCAGCACGCACATCGCCCCCAGCGCCGCCAGGCCGACCAGTACCTTGGTATTAACGGCCAAGGTCTTCCTCCTCGGCGCCGATTGGCGCCAGCGGGTATTGTAGATCAAGCACCCCCTGGGCCGACAGCAGTTCGGCCTCGGCCTTGCGCCGGGTGATGCGGGCGCTGATGTTGGCCAGCCGGGCCGTCCTCAGGTCGTCGAGCTTGGACAGCAGGTCGAACTTGGTGACCAGGCCCCGCTGGTGCAGGTCCCTGGCCTTTTCGTAGGCCAGGGTGGCCAGGCGCAGGTCGCTGGCGGTGTAGTCGATCAGGGCTTCGCTGGACATCACGTCGTTGAGCGCCGAGCCGACCCGCCGTACCACCGAGTTGCGGGTCTGGCGGACCCTGTCCGAGGCCTGTTTCTCGGCCACGCGGGCGCTGTTCAAGGCCGCCATCTCGGCCCGCTTCCACAGCGGCACGGTGTAGCGGAAGCCGACGAAGAGCTCGCTCTTGTCGGGGCTGAAGACGTGGCTGATGGAATTCTCCCAGGTCTCGTAGCCGTAGGAGTTATCGACCTGGCTAAGGGTGTAGCTGAGGGACAGCGAGAGGTTCGGCAAGACCTGGTTTTCGCGGAATTTCCTGGCCGCCCGGCTGGCCGCCAGGTCCTCCAGGCCGATGCCGATATCGGGGTTGTTCTCCAACGCCACCTCGTAGGCCTTGTCCTGGTCGATCTCCGGACCGCGCCCGGAAAGGCCGCCGGCCGCCACCGGCACCAGGACCTCGTCCAGGTCGTTGTCGATCAGCGTCAGGATGGCGTTGGACCGCGCCAGGTAGGTGTTCCAGGCGATCTCCTCGCGGTTCAGCAGGTTGCCCAGTTCGGCCTCGACCTGGTCCATGTCGTAGGCGGTGGTCCGGCGGCCCTCGTACAGCCGACGGGTGCGCTCGTACATCTCGTCCAGGATCCTGCGGTGGGCGGTGAGGGTCTTCAGGTCCTCGACGCTCTCGACCAGATCCCAATAGGCCTTGGTCACCGTTTCGAGCACCGAATTGCGGGTGCTCATGCGCTGGGCGCGGCGGATCTTCTCGCTGCTCCTGGCCTGGGTGATGTCGAGGTTGGCCTGGGAGCCGTGTTGGCCGAAGTAGCGGGTGAAGGGAACCGGGGTCGAGAAGGAGACGCTGGCCGAAGAGGTCCACGGCATGCGGCTCTTGAACCCGAAGGGGTCGGATTCGGTAATGTAGCTGTCGAGCAGGTCGACGGCGTAGGTGTTCTTCTTGCGATACGTGGAGGACAGGCTGCCGCTGACAACCCCGCCCCAGGAGAAGGGCTGGGTCAGGCCGGTGGTCCCGGTCCACGAGTGGGGGATGGCCAGCGGCGCGGTCGGCGTGGTCGCCAGCTCGAGCGCGGTGTTGTAGACCGGCGCCGTGAAACAGTTGGGGTTCGATTCCGGGTCGATGACCTGGCCGTCGACGATGATGCAGCCGATGATCTCCTCCTCGTCCTCGTCGGCCTTGTCGGCCCGGAAGCGGGCGATATAGGCGTCGCGCTGGAAGGTCTCGGTCCGGGTGTAGAACCAGGAAAGATTGTATATGGGATCGAAGGCCGCCGTCTTCTCGCTCACCGAGGCCATCGCCGAGGCGTGGCTCAGTTGCCCGGCCAGGACGTCCAGGTTGTTGCTCAGCGCCTGCTCGCGCAGGGACTGCAGCGTGACCTCGCGCAGGCGCTTGCCGTGGAGAAGCGAGCGCGCGCCGGGAACCTCGGAGCGGATGCCGTCGCGAACCATGTCCAGGACATCGACCGGACCCGCGCCGTCCTCGCCGAGAGCCCCCGCCATGGGGGCCAGCAGCCCGGCCAGCGACAGCACCAGGGCGGCGACTCCATGGCTTGGTCCGATGGTGTCACGGGCGCTGGCCCACAAGCCTCGACATGTCATCTGGGATCCGTTCTGCCACCCCGGCGCCTCCCCGGTCCGTTGTTGGCCCGTATATTGGCCAAGGGCCGGACCATTTACAAACGGATTTTTCCCCTGTCCCGGCCTTCGGGAGTCGCCCAGAAAATCAATACCTAGCAGTACGTTCCATAGATCGCACAATAGATAGTATGGAACCCGCCCGGTAAACGGATTCTTCGGTCGGCTCGGCGACTCGATGCCGTCTCAGGAAGGGTTCGAGAGGATGTCTTTCCAGTTATTGATAAGTTCAATGTCGTGATTGTATACGTCGTCGACGATACTTTTCATGACGACGTACATGACAGATAAAGTTCTATTATAGGTTCGCCGGTAGTGGACCGAAATCGACTTCAATTTCTGGATCCCGGCGATGTCGGTGGGCGTCGGCTTGGCGGCGGCGGTCTGGGAAGCCTCCGGGTAGTCGAAGCCGAACTTGCGGAACTGGAGCAGGATGCCGGCGTACTTGGCGAGTTCGGCGGCGTTCAGGACGTCCTCGATGGCGCCCTCGCGGCTGGCGGCGGGGATCTGGTCGGCGATCGCCTGGATCTTCTCCATCGCCCGCGACGCCAGGCCGGAGGCGGCCTCGACGTCCCTCTTGTCGAGGGCCATGATGAACTCGCGTTCGAACTGGAGGAACGCCAGCTTGGCCAGCAGGTTGGACAACTGGACGTTGCCCGGGTTTTCGCGCAGCCGCCGTTCGACCTTGAGCGCCATCCCGGCGAGGGCGACCAGTTCGTCCTCGTAATCGCCCTTGAACATCTGGGCGGTGGTCTTGCCCCGTTCGTTGTCGACGATGTCGGTGATGTGGCGCTTGCCTTCCCCCAGCAGCAGCTCGATTTCCTGGGTTCGCTGGTATTGGGGGTAGATGAAGTAGGTCGCCTGGGCGATGGCGATGGCGACCACGACCAGGGCGGCGATCAGCCACACCCAGCCCTTGCCGCGGCTCGGGGCGGCGACCGCCGCCGCCGTGCGCGGCCGTGCGCGGCCGGCGGCCGGGGTCTTCTCCTCGACGACTTCCGGGTCCTCCTCGGTCTCGGCGGTCCTGACCGCGTTGAGCACCGCTTCGTCGGCCGCCTTGCTGCCGACGATCATGGTCTTCTCGGCGCTCGCCTCGCCGGGGGTGGCCTCGGCGCGGGACGGGGCGCGCCCGGCCAGCTCGGGACGGTCGAGCTCGAAGCGGAAGCGGGCCGGGCCGAAGCCGATCTCGTCGCCCGACTTCAGCCACGCCGACTCGAGGCGCTGGCCGTTGACCTTGATCCCGTTGGTGCTGTTGAGGTCCTCGATCCCCCACCGTCCGATCCCGGGGAAGACCCGGGCGTGTTTGCGCGACAGCTTGCGCGACTTGATGCAGATGTTGCAGGACTCGTCACGCCCGATGACGTATTCGGCGCCGCTCCTGAGCGCGATGTGGAAGTCCTCGGGGAGGTCCGAGAAGTCGTCGGCGTTGAGGCACACCAGCTTGCCCCCGGGGGCGTCCCCGGCAACCGAGGCGGTTTCCGCTTGCGGTCGGGAGGAAGGGTCGGAGCCGGCGACGACCGTTTTTTCTTCGCCGCCATCAGCTGACATGGTCGATCCTACAGGTTACTTGCGGACCCACTGGCCCGATTCCATCAGGAACCAGGTCCCCGGCGGGGCCTTGGCCAGGATCTGCCGGGCGTAGACCCGGCCGACCTCGCCGGCGGTGGTGCTCTGCTCGCCGGCCCGCTTGGCGTAGATGGCGCGGCGCTTGGCGTTGACCGCCTCGACCACCGCGGTGGCGTTGCCCCCCGGCTGGCGGACCCGGGCGTAGCCGTCGTAGCCCTCGCCGATGGCGCCCGAGACGCGGAGCTGGTCCAGGGACTGGGCATGGGCGGGGACGGCGAGGAGGCCGCCGGCGAGGCTCACCGAGGCGGCCAGCAAGAGGGTCAGGAAGCGCCGCCGCCGGGGCGCCCGGGGCGCCCGGGAATCGTCCCGTTTGGTCCGTGGCATCAGAATATCTCCGGATTATCCTCGATGTCGTCCTTGGCCTTTTCCTCGAGCCTGAGGCGCACGTCGGCGTCGAGCTTGATGTTGAGGTTGATGGTGATCGGCTCCCTCGGCGTTTCCAACTTGATCGTCGGCGCGCACCCCGCCGTCAGCAGCACGGCGAGGATGACACAGCACCTCAAGACCAGCGAATACCGGATCACGTCGAACCCTCCATTCAGCGCGCTACGCCAAGGGTAGCGCGGATGGCCCGATCCGACAAGCGGTAGCCCTCCAGGACGACCGCCAGCAGGCGGTCGAGGTTCCCTTCCAGGGCGATGTTGAGGACGAACGGATGGCCGTCGCGGACCGCCGGGTTGTGGCCTTCGAGGCCGAGCTTGAGCGCCGCCACACCGTAAAATTCCTTGTCGACGCTCAACGACAGGCGCCGGTAACGGAAGTCCTCGAGCACCTCGATCACCATCGCCACCTCTTCGCCGCCCGCCGCCAGCGCCTGTTTGACCGCTTCCGAGCGCAGCCGCAGCACCCCTGGACCGTCGCTCTCGAGCCGCCCCCCGGAGACCGCCACCGATTGTCCGCGGACCTCCAGCGGCAGGATGCCGCTCACCGTGCCCTCGCCCGACACCCCTTGCAGGTCGAGCAGCCCCATCAGGTGGCCGAGCCTGATCGCCGACAACTCGACCGCCACCCGGTGGGTCTCGGCGGCGGGCTCGATCACCGCCCCGACGAGGGCCAGCCGGCCGCCGGCGAACCCGGCCTCGGCGCGGTCGATGAGGACCCGCGGTCCGTCGCCGCCGCCGCCGGCCTCGATTCTGAACTCGACCACCGGCCGCTCGAGGTCGGCGGCGGCGGTGGCGATGCTGAGGGCGCCGAGTCTCTGGGGGGTGGATGCCGTGGGCGGGTTCAGGCGGTCCAGGTGCACGGTTCCCGACAGCCCCTCGACGGCGATCGTCCCGGTGACCAGCGACAGGCCCTCCAGGTCCACCGTGGCGGTGCCGTCGTAGTCCCCCTCGCGCCACCGGACGTCGGCCTCGCCGGCCACCGTGCCGGTGACCTCGGCAAGGGTCCCGAGGGCGGGCAGCAGGTCCTCGGGGCGGGCGCCGCCGGGACCGAAGGCGAGCGGCGCCAGCCTGAACGCGGCCTCGCCGCCGCCGTCCTCGAGGCGGTGGCGGCCCTGGAACGACACCTCGGCCCCGCCGGGCGCCGCGGCGACGCCTTGGAAGTCCACCACCCGGTCGGCCACCCGGGCCGTGCCGTGGACGGCGAGGGGGGGCAGCCACGGCGACCCCGCTCCCTGGCCCACGGTGACGCCGTCGAGGTCGATGTCGATGGCGCCGCTCTCGGGGTCGAGGGTGAAGGCGACCATCGCCTCTTGCAGGCGGACCTCCCGGCCGGCGAAGGCGAGCGCCGCCTCGGCCCCCTCGACGTCGAGGGCCAGTTCCCCCCCGTGGCCGGGACCGGCGGCGCCCAGCCGCGCCGACAGGCCGTCGATGCGAAGCTCCCCGAAGGTCGCCGAGACGCCGCTCACCTCGGCCTCGGCGAAAGCGACGAGATCACCGTCCGCCCACTCCACGGAGGCTCGGCCCGACACCTCGCCGGTAACCGCGCCGACGGCGCCGATGGCGGCGGCCACCGGCACCAGGTCGGCCGGCTGCAGGCCGCCGGCCTCGAAGCGCAGCGCCTTGAGGACGGCGGCGGCTTCGCCCTGGCCGGTGTCCAGGTCGTGGCGACCCTCGACGGCGATCACGGCCTGGCCGCCGGCGGCCGCGGCCCGGCCGCGGAAGGTCAGCTCCGGCCCCTCGAGACGGCCGCCGCCGGTAATGGCGAGCGGGGCCAGCCACGACGGCTTCCCGGGGTCGCGGACCGTCGCCCCGGCCAGTTCGAAGCCGATGCCCTCGGCGTCCAGGGTCGCCGTCGCCTCGATCCCGGCGACCTCCAGCCCGGCGCCGGGAAGGACCAGGCGGGCCCGCCCCCCGACCACATCGAGCACGATCTCGTCGGCCAACGCCAGGTGGAGGACCGCCGACAGGTCCTCGACCGGAACCCCGCCGGCGGCCAGCGACAGGCCGACCACCTCGGCCAGGGCCTCGCCGGTCAATCCCGTCGGCGTCCACGCCACGGAGGCCTGGCCCGACACCTCGCCGTTAACGGCGCCGACGGCGGCGGCGGCGACGGGGATCACGTCGGCCGGCTGCAGGCCGCCGGCCGCGAAGCGCACCGGCTCGAGGACCGCGTACGCTGTCCCCCGTCCGGTGGCCGGGTGGTGGCGGCCCTCGACGACGATTCCGACCCGACCGCCGGCGGTTGCCGCCCGGGCCCGGAAGACCAGGTTTTCCATGGCCGCGTCAAGCCGCGCCGTAGCCTCGATCCCGGCGACCTCGACCTCGATGCCGGCCACGGCGAGGCGGGCCCGGCCGTCCACCAGGCCGGCGGTGATGTCGCCGCCGTCACTGGCCATCTCCAGGCGCAGGACCGCCGACAGGCCCTCGATGGTGAGGTCGCCGGGGCTCAGCGACAGGCCGGCCACCTCGGCCGCAGCCTGGGCGGCGTACCGGCCCCCCTCCCAGCTCACCGTGGCGCGGGCCGAGACCTCGCCGGTGACGGTGCCGGCGACGGCGGCCGCCGGCACCAGGTCGGCCGGCTGCAGGCCGCCGGCCGCGAAGACCAGGGTGGCCAGGGCAATGGTCGCGGTCCCCCGGTCGCCCTCCAGGTGGTGGACGCCGTTGACGCTCAGCCGGCCGCCGCCTTCCCTGACGGCGGCGAGGTCGAAGACCACCGCGGCGCCATTGAAATCCACCGTGCCGGTGACCTCGAGCGGCGGCAACCAGGGGTTCGGCGAGAGATCGACCAGCCGGCCGCCGGTGAGGCGCACCCCGGCCCCGGCGCCGCCGGCTTCAACGGCGATCTCGGCGCGCACCCCCTGGACCGCCAGCCGGTGGCCGGCCAGCGGTTCCCCGGCGCCATCGACGACGGCGGTGAAAGCGGCCGACAGGTCGGGGTGGAGGACGCCGTCGAGGCGCGCCGTGACCGTACCCTCCGGCCGCGCCGCCCGGATCCTGGCGGCGTTGACGCGGACCGGCGGCAGGGCAAAGGCCGGTCCCACGCCGCCGCCGCCGCCGGCCCTCTCCCCGAGCACCCCGAGCACCCCGAGGACCCCGGTCCAGGGCTTCGAGGCGTCCACCTCCAGGCCGTCGACGGCGAGGCCATCGAGCCGTCCCCGGAGCAGGCCGGTCGGGGTGTAGGAGACGGCGATCGAGGCGATGGAAAGTTGGCGGCCGATGCGGACGTCCTCGATGCGCAGGCCGTAGAAGCCGACCCGGGCGACGGCGAACGCCGCCTCCTCGATCCCCTGGCCGGCCAGGCGGTCGCGGATCACCGCTTCGACGATCTGCGTCCGGGTGGCGAAGGCCGCCCCGAGGACCACCCCGACCAGGCCCAGGGCGGCGATCCCGGCGGCCCGCGGCATCAGGGAGCGGCGACCGCCGCCGGCGGTCATGGCGCCGGTTCGAGGTTCGCCCGCCGGCCCCCCCGGCCGAGGAGCAGGGACAACAGGGGCGGGATGATGGTCAGGGTGAGCAGCGCCGACAGGGCCAGTCCGCCGACCACCACCGAGCCCAGGCCGCGGTAGAGCTCCGATCCGGCGCCGGGGAAGACGACCAGCGGCAGCAGGCCGAAGACGCTGGTCAGGGTCGACATGAAGATCGGCCGCATCCGGATGCGGGTGGCGGCGAGGATGGCCCGGGTCGGCTCCATGGCCTCGCCGCGCAGGTGGCTGAGGGTCTGGTGGACAAGCAGGATGGCGTTGTTGACGACGA
Organism: uncultured Thalassospiraceae bacterium; assembly: GCA_964632795.1. GTDB lineage: Bacteria > Pseudomonadota > Alphaproteobacteria > Rhodospirillales > 2-02-FULL-58-16 > CAZWEZ01. The sequence continues at coordinate 12,053 of CAZWEZ010000045.1, forward strand.
TCCCGATCAGGATCACGAAGCCGAGCATGGTCAGCATGTCGAGGGGCTGGTTGACGTAGGTGTTCAACAGGGCCAGCCCGCCGATCCCGCCGGCCGTGGCCAGGGGCACCGACAGCATGATGATCAGCGGATAGAGGAAGTTCTCGAACAGCACCGCCATCACCAGATAGACCACCACCAGGGCGATCAGCAGGTTGATCTGCATGGCGTTCCAGGTCCGCATCAGGTTGTCGGCGGCGCCCGACAGGCCGATCTCGACGCCGCCCGCAAGGCCGCCGGCCTCCAGCTTCCTGACCACCTCGTCGCGGATGATGTCGATCGCCGTCTCCAGGGGCAGGTCGCGGGCCGGCTTGACCTGCAGGGTGATGGTCCGCTCCCGCTCCAGGTGGCGGACCTCGGTCGGCCCCGAGGTGATGGCGATCCGCGACAGCGAGCTGACCGGGACGATGTCGCCGTCGCCCGTCACCACCGGCAGGTTGTCGATGGTCTGGGTGCTCTTGGCGTTAAGCTCGGGACCCTTGAGGGTCAGGTCCATGCGCTTGCTGCCGACGTTGATCTCGACCACCTTCATGCCCTCGTTGAGGACGTCGATAGTCTGCCCCAGTTGGCGGGCGTCGAGGCCGGCGTTGGCCAGGCGCTGGTGGTCGGGGGTGATGCGGATCTCGGGAGCCGCCAGATAGAGGCCCGGGCGGGGCCGGACCTGGGTCCCCTGGCTTCGCGGCAGGACTTGAGCGATGAGGTCGTCGGCGCGCCGGGCGACCTCCAGGATCTGCTCCAAATCGGCGCCGGAGATGTCGAGGTTGATGATCCGCGAGCCGCCGATGCGGTGGCTGAAGATCGAGGCCTGGTTGACGAAGCCGCGGGTCCCCGGCTCCTTGAAGATCGGCGCAGCAAGGATCGGCACCAGTTCGCCGGCCCGGGTCAAATCGACGCTGCTGGCCCCGATCATGGCGTGGTCGCGATGGGCGATGAAGAAGAAACTGGAGATCCTGGGCGGCTCCCCGGGAGCGGATCGGGGGCCGTTGACCGAGACCCACAGCGGCTTGACCGCGTTCTCGATCTCCTCGGCCATCCGGTAGGTGCTCTCCAGGTTGTAGCCGGGGGGCGGCTGGATGCGGCCGAGCACGAAGTTGCGGTTGCCGTCGGGAAGGTAGTCGAGCTTGGGCAGGAACAGATAGGTGGCCGCGGCGGTGATCCCGCACACCGCCAGCACCACCCCCAGCGACAGCGCCCTGGAGCGGATCGTCGCGGCGACGAAGCCGAGCACGGCGTCGGCGAACCCCCGCGCCAAGTCGTCGATCACCGGCAGCCGCAGCCGGGGGCCGCCGGCCATCGCCCGGACGTCGAGCAGGCGGTTGGCCAGCGCCGGGATGACGGTGACCGAGACCACCAGCGACAGCAGGACGGCGATCGTGATCGCCACCGCGATGTCGCGGAACAACTGTCCCACCTCCAGCTCGAGGACCAGCAGCGGCACGAAGACGACCACCGTGGTCAGCGTCGAGGCGAGAATCGCGCCCCACACCTGGCGGGTGCCGTCATGGGCGGCGACGGCCGCCTCGCGGCCCTGCTGGCGGTGGCGGTAGATGTTCTCCAGGACCACGATCGCGGCATCGACCACCATGCCGACGGCGAACGCGATGCCGGCCAGCGAGATGACGTTGATCGAGCGCCCGAGCAGGGCCATCGCCACGAAGGCGCCGATCACCGACACCGGGATCGCCAGCGAGACCACCAGGGTGGCGCGCAGCGAGCGCAGGAACAGCAGCAGGACCAGGGCGGCCAGGGTGCCGCCGACGTAGATGTTCTGCTGGACCAGGTCGATCGCCGAATCGATGTAGACGGTCTCGTCGTAGAACTGTTCGATCCTCAGCCCTTCGCGGGCCAGCGCCGAGCGGTTCAGCTCGTCCAGCGCCCGGCGCACCCCCTTCATGGTGTCGATGACGTTGGCCCCGGCCTCGCGGATGGCGTTGAGGCGGATCATCGACTGGCCGTTGAAGCGCCGCCGGGTGGTCGGTTCCTTGTAGCCGAAGCGGACCGTGGCGATGTCGCCGACGGTGACGTTGACCAGCCGCGAGGTGGCGTCGTCGAACGAGGTGTAGAGGACCACGGCGCGGGTCTCCTCGACGGTCGCGGTCTCGGCTTCCATGCGCACCACGTAGCGGCGCTTGCCCTCGTCGACGGCGCCCGCGGTGACCGAGGAATTGGCCGCCCGCAGCGCCCCCAGCACCTTGGCCACGGTCAACCCGTAGCGGGCCATCGCGGTCGGCTCGACGACCACCTGCAGTTCCCGCTTGCTGCCCCCCGAGGCGTCGACCTGGGAGATCCCGGGGACCCGCTCCAGGCGGTCGACGACGACGTCGTCGACGAAGTCGCCGAAGGTCTCTATAGGGCGCTCGTTGCCGGCCAGGCGGGTGATCGCGAAGCGGGCGATCGGCACGTCCTCGGAGCCCGAGGTCCGGATCCGCGGTTCCCGGGCCTCGTCGGGAAGGTCGGAGACCCCGCCGAGGCGGTTGGAGACCAGCATGAAGGCGCGGTCCATGGAGTGGTCGATGGCGAACTCGAGGGTGATCCGCGAACGCCCCGACTGGGACTGGCTGAACAGGGTCTCCAGGCCCTCGATGCCGGCCAGTTCCTCCTCCAGGCGGTTGGTGATCTCGCGCTCGACCTCGACCGGCGCGGCGCCGGGCCAGGAGGTGGTGATCTGCAGGATCGGGCGGCGCACATCGGGGGTCAGCTGGATGGGGATGGTCTCGATGGCGAGCAGCCCGAAGGCGACGATCATCAGCACCGCCGCGATCACCGCCGTCGGCCGTTTGATCGCCAACTCGATGATGTTCATCCTAATACCAAGGAGCACTGATAATGACCCATGGAGATCGCCTCGGCGTGCCGCCGGGTAGGAGGAAAGCCGCAGGCGATGCGGTGACATCGTCAAGGCTTTCCGACGCCCTCCGGCGGCTCGCCGAGGCGACCGGAACGGCGGCTTTCCAGGGCTTTCGGACGTCGTCGCGCGGCCCTTGTGATGGGCCGTCATCACGGTGGACCACGCTCCTAGCCGAAAGCCCTGGAAAGCCGTCTCCATGGGTCATTATCAGTGCTCCTTGGTATAAGGTGACTCCCGATCGCTTGGGGCAAGGTTAGCAAACTTGGGCCGCCGGCTGAACGACGGCTGATCCGGGCTCTACCGGCCGGGGCGGCGGAAGCGGCGGAGATAAGTGGGCAGGATCGCCTCGGCGGCGGTCGGCTCCATTCCCAGGTCGTCAAAGGTCAGGGCGTTCGCGCCGACCACGTTGTCGCGCTCGAGCAGCCTCACCTGGTCGCGGGTCAGCAGCGGGTTCGGCAGCTTCTCCAGGAACCAGGCGTTGACGCGGGCGACGGCGAAGGGTATCGGCATCAGCAGCCGCCGGCGGCCGATCTCGGCCAGCAGCAGTTCCATCAGCTCCTTGAAGGTGTAGATTCGCGGGCCGCCCAGCTCGAAGGTCTTCCCGGCGCATCCTCGATCATCCAGGATCTTGACGATGGCCGCGGCGACGTCGTCCACGTAGACCGGCTGGAAGCGGGTGCCGCCCGAACCGTAGAGGTCGACCTCGAGCAGGCTGCCCCCCGACATCAGCGAGACCTTGGGTGGGAACGGGCAGCCGAACACCGGCAGCGCCGGGGTCAGGCGGGCCATCCCGGCGAACATGTTGAAGAAGTTGTCCTCGGGCCCGAAGATGACGCTGGGGCGGACGATGGCGGCCTCGGCGAAGGCCGCGCGCACCGCCTCCTCGCCGGCCGCCTTGGTGGTCGCGTACAGCGAATCGGACTTCGCCTCGGCGCCGATCGCCGAGACGTGGACCAGACGGCTGGCCCCGGCCGCCTTGGCCGCCGCGGCGACGTTGGCGGCGCCATCGACGTGAAAGCGCTGGAAGCTGCGGCGCCCCCATTGCCACAGGATGCCGACCAGGTTGACGACCCTCTCGGCGCCCGCCACGGCGGCCTCGCACTGGCCGCGGTCGGTGACGTCGCAGGCCATCGGTACCACTTGGCCGACCTCGCCCATGGTCTTGAGGAACAGGGCCGCTTCGCGGTCGCGGACGGCGACCCGCACCACGTCGCCGTCGGCGACCAGGCGCCGAACCACATAGCGTCCGAGGAATCCCGAACCGCCGAACACCGTCACCACACGTGGTTTCATGTTCCTGTCCCTGTCGATTGAGAATTTTCCTCGCCGGCCGGCACCACCAAGCCGACAGGACGGCTTACAAGTCCTGGCGAGTGCCGTCAACCTACCGGTTGACATCCACTCTCCGCAGGGGTAACGACAGGGCCGACGATCATGCCGTGGCGGGTTCCCCGCCCCGACGCCCAGGTGGCGGAATTTGGTAGACGCGCAGGTTTCAGGTACCTGTGGCCGAAAGGTCGTGGAAGTTCGAGTCTTCTCCTGGGCACCATCTTCTTCCGGCGTTGGCCAGCGAAGGATTCCCTGGTGAAGGTCAAAGGCGCATCGATCGAGTTCCATCGGGACGATCTGCCGCCGGGGGCGATCGACGCCGAGTGCATCGCCGTCGATACCGAGACCACGGGCCTCAACCCGATGCGCGACCGCCTGTGCCTGGTCCAGCTGTCGGCCGGCGACGGCATCTGCCATCTGGTGCAGTTCGCCGGCGGCTCGTACGAGGCGCCCAACCTCAAGGCGCTGCTGGGCGACCAGGCGGTGACCAAGATGTTCCATTACGCCCGCTTCGACCTGATGATGATCCGCCGCTTCCTGGGGGTCGCCTGCCGGTCGGTCTATTGCACCAAGATCGCTTCCCGGCTGGTGCGCACCTACACCGACCGCCACGGGCTCAAGGACCTGTGCCGCGAGATGCTGGGGGTCGAGCTGGCCAAGGAGCAGCAGTCCTCGGACTGGGCGGCGGAGTCCCTGACCCAGGCCCAGATCCGTTACGCCGCCGACGATGTCCTCCACCTGCACGCCTTGCGCGACAAGCTGGACGCCATGCTGGAACGCGAGGGACGGGCCGAGTTGGCCGAGGCCTGCTTCCGCTTCCTCGACTGCCGGGCCGAGCTTGATCTCGGGGGCTGGCTCGAGGAGGACATCTTCGCCCATTGAGTCCGCGCTCAACCGTCCGGTTTCATTGACGAATCAAGGTCTTGGGCGCATACTTGAGCGGACGGGATTAATGGTGACAGTTTATTCGATCCGGGACCATGAACCACTCGCCGACTAAAGCCGTCGAGGCCGATCTCGACTCCGCCAAGCGGGTCCTGCGGCTCGAGGCGGAAGGGTTGGAGACGCTGGCCTCGAACCTCGAGGCGCCGTTCGTCGAGGCCCTCGACCTGCTGCTCGCGATGACCGGGCGGGCGGTGGTCACCGGCATGGGCAAGAGCGGCCACGTGGCCCGCAAGATCGCCTCCACCCTGGCCTCGACCGGGACCCCGGCGCTATTCGTCCATCCCGGCGAGGCCAGCCACGGCGACCTCGGGATGATCAAGGAGGGCGACGCCGTGATCGCCCTCTCCAATTCCGGCGAGACCGCTGAGTTGGCCGACCTGGTGGCCTACGCCAAGCGGATCGAGATCCCCCTGATCGCCATCACCGGCGTTCCCGGCAGCGCCCTGGCCGAGGCCGCCGAGGTGTCGCTGATCCTGCCGCCGGCCGAAGAGGCCTGCCCGATGGGGTTGGCGCCGACCACCTCGACCACGGTGATGATGGCGTTGGGCGACGCCCTGGCCGTCGCCCTGCTCCAACGCCGGGGGTTCTCGCCGGACGACTTCCACGTCCTCCATCCCGGCGGCAGGCTGGGCCAGCGTCTGCTCAAGGTCGCCGACATCATGCACCGGGGCGAGGAGTTGCCGCTGATCGGCGCCGAGGCGTCGATGGCCGACGCCCTGCAGGTAATGACCGCCAAGGGCTTCGGCTGCATCGCCATCGTCGACGGCGACGGCGTCCTCGAGGGCATCGTCACCGACGGCGACCTGCGCCGCCACATGAGCCCCGACCTCCTCGCCCGCCGGGCCGGCGAGGTAATGACCGTCGGGGCCAGGACGATCGGCCCCGGGGCCCTGGTCAGCGAGGCGGTGCACACCATGAACGCCGCCGCGATCACCAACCTGTTCGTGGTCGAGGACGGCCGCCCGGTCGGCATCGTCCACATCCACGACTGCCTGCGGGCCGGGGTCGCATAGTGGCGAGGATCGACCCCCCCTTCCAGGACCCCGGCTCCAAGGTCCGCTCGATGGACGTGGCGCGGGCCACCCGGGGATGGAAGGCCTCGATGGTGCCGCGGGTCCGCGCCCGCTATTCGCCGTGGCACAGCCGCTTCGTGTCGATGATGAAGTTCCTGCTGCCCTCGGCGGCCGCGGTGCTGATCATCCTGGTCATCGTGTGGCCCTACCTGCAGGCCACCGACAGCCGGTTCCGGATCGGCTTCGCCGCCCTGAGGACCGGCGATGCCGAGGACCCGGCGATGATCAACCCCCGCTACATGGGCACCGACAAGAGCGACCAGCCGTTTTCGATCACCGCCGACCTGGCCAAGAACCTGCTCAACGAAAGCGCCACGGTGGAGCTTGAGATGCCCAAGGCCGACATCACGCTGGAGGACGGAACGTGGCTGGTCCTGACCGCCGAGACCGGCGTCTACGCCCGCGACTCCAAGACCCTGGAACTGGTCGGCGCGGTCACCCTGTTCCACGATTCCGGTTACGAATTCAAAACCTCGAAGGCCCACATCGACCTGGCCGCGGGAGCCGCCGCCGGCGACCAGCCGGTGGAGGGGCAGGGGCCGTTCGGGACCCTCCAGGCCGAGGGCTTCCGCCTTATCGACAAGGGCAAGGTGATCCACTTCACCGGCAAGTCCCGGATGGTGCTGTATCACGGCGTCGGAAAGCTGGCCCCATGACGCCGTCCCGCTTGATCGCCGCCATCGTCGGACTGTCGACGGTGCTGTCGGCGACCACGGCCGCCGCCCAGAGCCTCAACCTGGGAGGCGACGATTCGCGGGAGCCGATCGAGATCTACGCCGACAACGGCATCGAGTGGCAACAGGAGAACCTGATCTTCCTGGCCCGGGGCAACGCCCGCGCGGTGCGCGGCGAGATCACCGTCTACGGCGACGTCCTGCGCGCCCACTACCGGGAACTGAAAACCGCCGGCGGCGGCACCGAGATCCAGCGTCTGGTCGCCGAGGGCAACGTCAGGATCGTCACGCCCGGCGAGACCGCCTACGGCCAGCGGGCGGTCTACTCCATCGACATCGGCGTCCTGGTGCTCAGCGGGGGCACCGTGCGCCTGGTCGCCGGCGAGGACGTCATCACCGCCGACAGCCAACTGGAATACTGGGAGGCCAAGCAGCTGGCGGTGGCCCGGGGCAACGCCACCGCGGTGCGCAAGGAAAAACTGCTGCGCGCCGAGATACTGGTCGCCTATTTCCGGAGCGATGAAAGCGGCAAGTCGGCGGTCTACCGGATCGAGGCCTTCGACGACGTCAAGATCGTCACCGCCCAGGACACCGCCACCGCCCAGCGGGGCGTCTACAACGTCGAAAGCGGCATCGCCACGCTGCTGGAATCGGTTAGAATCGTCCGCGACGGCAACGTCCTCGACGGCTGCAGGGCGGAAGTCAACCTGAACACCGGGGTCAGCAAATTGTTCGGATGCGGCGAACGGGTCAAGGGCGTGATCATCCCGCGCGCCGACAAGAAAAAGAAAAAGAAATAAATAAAAAATAAACCTGTTACCCGTTAGTAGAGTAGACTGACGCCATGGAAAGCAGACCCCCGACCCGCCCCGACGACCGTCCCGAATCCCAGCCCCGCCTGGTGTCGGCTAACAACCGCGGGCTGTTGGCCAAGAACCTGGGCAAGCGGTTCAAGAAGCGCCCCGTGGTGCGCGGCGTCACCATATTCATCGAGCGTGGCGAGGTGGTGGGGCTGCTGGGGCCCAACGGCGCCGGCAAGACCACCTGCTTCTACATGATCACCGGCCTGATCCCCCCCGATTACGGGACGGTGATCCTCGACGGCCACGACATCAGCGACCTGCCGATGTACCGCCGGGCCAGGCTGGGCATCGGCTATTTGCCCCAGGAGGCGTCGATCTTCCGCGGCCTGACCGTCGAGAACAACATCCGCGCCGTGCTCGAGGTGGTGGAGAAGTCGCGCGAGCGCCGCGAGGCGATGCTCGAGGCGCTGCTCGCCGAGTTCTCGATCACCCACCTGCGCCGGACCCCGGCGCTGGCCCTGTCGGGCGGCGAGCGCCGGCGCGTCGAGATCGCCCGCTCGCTGGCCACCAACCCCCATTTCGTGCTGTTGGACGAGCCGTTCGCCGGCATCGACCCGATCGCCGTCGGCGACATCCGCGACCTGGTCGCCCACCTCAAGGACCGCGGCATCGGGGTCCTGATCACCGACCACAACGTGCGCGAGACGCTGGACGTCATCGACCGCGCCTACATCATCCACGACGGCATGATGTTGATGGAGGGGGCGCCCGCGGACATCGTCGGCAACGAGGATGTGCGCCGTGTTTACCTGGGGGATCGGTTCAGTCTCTAGTGGATAAAATCTAACATATGGCACCCGTTTCATAACGGCATCGTCATGGCGTTGACCCCCCGTCTCGAGCTTCGGCAAAGCCAGGCTCTGATCATGACGCCGCAGTTGCAGCAGGCGATCAAGCTGCTGCAGCTTTCCAACCTGGATCTGGTCGCCTACGTCGAGCAGGAACTCGAGCAGAACCCGCTTCTCGAGCACGGCGAGGACGAGCGCGAGGTCATCGAAAGCGTCGACCGGACCCCCGCCCCCGAGGCGGCGCCGGCCGAGGACGGCACGGCGGGCGACGCCGAGACCCTGGAGGGCGACGGCCTGGTGGCGGCCGACGATCCCCGGGGCGCGGGCGACGACGGCCTGGACATCGACTATGACAACCTGTGGAACAACGACAGCCCGGCCGACGCCGCCGCCGAGCCCGCCTTCGCCGAGCCCGCCTTCGGCGACTGGCGGAGCCGTGGCGGCGGCTTCGCCGAGACCGCCCCCAACCTGGAGGAGATGCTGTCGGGCAAGGTGTCGCTGCGCGACCATCTGAACAGCCAGTTGAGCATGGACGTGGACGACCCGGTGGACCGGATGATCGGCGTCCATCTGATCGACATGCTGGATGAGGCCGGCTACCTGGTCGGCGACCTGGACGGGGTGGCCGATCTGCTCGGCTGCCCCGTCGAGCGGGTGGAAGCGACCCTGGAGCGGCTCCAGCAGTTCGACCCGCCGGGCATCTTCGCGCGCCACCTGGCCGAATGCCTGGGCCTGCAACTGCGCGACCGGGACCGCCTGGACCCCGCCATGCAGGCCCTGCTCGACAACCTGGAGCTGGTCGCCGGGCACGACCTGTCGGCGCTGATTCGGGTGTGCGGGGTGGACGCCGAGGACATCGCCGCCATGGTCGCCGAGATCCGCGCCCTGGACCCCAAGCCGGCGCTGGCCTTCGACGACGAGACGGCGCAGCCGATCACGCCCGACGTCCTGCTGCGCTCGCAGCCGGGGGGCGGCTGGATCATCGAGCTCAACACCGAGATCCTGCCCCGGGTGCTGGTCAACAACCGCTACCACGCCCGGATCAGCAGCCAAGCGCGGACCAAGAAAGACCGCCAGTACATCAACGAGTGCTACCAGTCGGCCAACTGGCTGGTCAAATCCCTCCACCAGCGCGCGACCACCATCCTCAAGGTGGCCAGCGAGATCGTCCGCCAGCAGGACGGCTTCCTGGCCAACGGGGTGCAGTACCTGCGCCCGCTGGTCCTGCGCGACATCGCCGAGGCCATCGAGATGCACGAGAGCACGGTCAGCCGGGTGACCTCCAACAAGTACATCTCGACCCCCCGGGGAATCTACGAGCTGAAGTACTTCTTCACCCCGGCGATCGCCAGTTCCCTGGGCGGCGAGGCCCATTCCGCCGAATCGGTCCGCCACCGGATCAAGGACCTGATCGACCACGAATCCTTGGCCAAGGTCCTGTCCGACGACGGGATCGTCGACATTCTGCGGAACGAAGGCATCGACATCGCCCGGCGAACGGTGGCAAAATACAGGGAAGCCATGAGAATCCCGTCATCCGTGCAGCGACGCCGCGAGAAGAAGCATATCCTCTGAATCGAAGTTGGACATCGGCGCGCGGAAGCTATTGACTCTGGTGATGCGGATAACTAATTTCCGGCCCTTCACACGCCGTGGGGACGTCCCGGCGGTCACCGTCCTGGTGCCGTCCACTCCCGGTCGGCAGACGACCCGCCCATCCGCAAAGTCGCTCGACCCCTTAGACGACGATGGCTCTGTCCATGGAAATTTCGGTTAAAGGCAAGCATGTCAAAGTCGGCGAAGCCTTGCGTGGCCACGTCGGCGACAACCTCAACGCCAACGTCAAGAAGTACTTCGAACGGGCGATCGACGCCAACGTGATTTTCTCGCGCGAGGGTCACATGTTCTGCGCCGACATCTCGGTCCACGCCGGGCGCGGCATGGTGATGAAGAGCGGGGCCACCGGCGGCGACGCCTATGCCGCCTTCGACGGCGCCCTGACCCGCATCGGAAAGCAGCTCAGACGCTACAAGCGGCGCCTGCGCAGCCACCACAAGGGCCGCGGCGGCGAAGAGACGCTGCCGGCCCAGCAGTACATCATCGCCCCCGAGGCCGCCGACGAGGAGGTCCCCGAGGAAGCCCCGCCGACCATCATCGCCGAGATGTCCCACGAGATCGCCACCCTCACCGTCGGCGAGGCGGTGATGCGGATGGACCTGGGCGACGTCCCGGTGGTGATGTTCCGCAACTCCAGCCACGGCGGCCTCAACGTGGTCTACCGGCGCGGCGACGGCAACATCGGGTGGATCGACCCGATCAACGAGCACAAGGCATAGGGCAGGACAGGCCGATGGAGATATCAGAGCTGATCAGCATCGAGAGCGTCGTCGCCTCGCTGCGCGCGACCAGCAAGAAGCAGGCCCTGCAGGACCTCGCCCGGCGCGCCGCCGATATCGCCGGGCTCCACGAACGGGTGGTCTTCGACGTCCTGATGGCGCGCGAGAAGCTGGGCACCACCGGGGTCGGCAACGGCATCGCCATCCCCCACGGCAAGCTGCCCAACCTGGAGCGCCTGTACGGCCTGTTCGCCCGCCTCGAGCGTCCGGTCGACTTCCAGTCGATCGACGAACAGCCGGTGGACCTGATCTTCCTGCTGCTGGCCCCCGAAACGGCGGGCGCCGACCACCTCAAGGCGTTGGCCCGGGTGTCCCGCCTGCTGCGCGACAAGGCGGTGTGCGAAAAACTGCGCGGCACCGACAACCCCGAGGCGCTCTACGCCCTGCTCACCGAGGACGCCGAGAACCAGGCCGCCTGACGTCCCTTCAGTCGCCGGGCTCGACGTCGATGGTCTTGGCGCGCCGGGTCTTTCCCTTGCCGGCGGCGGAAAGGTCGTCGATCCTGATGGTCCGTACCTTGGATTCGGGGAGGGGGGGGAGTGCCGCTGTAGCGTGACCTATTGACCTCTCATTTCTCCTTATGATATCAACGCCTTTCGGTGAGCAACGGCTCAAGGACACCGTGGCCGTTGGATCCGTAATGGGCTGGTCGTACCGTCCATGGCTGAACCGGACGATCCATTTGAACGTCATGATCTGTTGAAGGCCCGTCTAGCCCGCCTTCGAGATCATCTCCTCGACCTTAGCAACCGCAACCGATTGCTCTCGTTCAAGCACAGCGATCGGGCACGGACCCACATCCGGGTGATCGACGAACTGCCGGACGTCCTGTTCGCCAAGCTCCTGGACAGCCAACGGCTTACCTTCAAACCCCTCCCCGAGCCGCAGAACGAACCGCCCGACGAGCAAACGCCCGAATTCCAAATGGAACTCGAGGCGGCGCGGATCGGCGATGAGGACTACCGGAAGGCCATGGCCGAACTTGACCCCGACGACATCTCGTCACCCGAGGCGGCGCTGGCCGAGCGCGCCTTGCGCGACCGCGTCCGGGCTCGGCTGGGCATGGCGCCCTGGACCGATGAAAGCGCCCTCTCACGGGCTGACTTCGCACGGCATCACGGCCTGGAGCCCAGTTACGAGTTGCCCGTGCCGAGCCAGATGGGCGATGACCCCGACCGTCATCTCGACGACGAGATCCAGACGCTCCTCTATCCCCGCGAGATGGATCGCAAGCTCCGTGGGATCGTCGACCAGGCTCGGACCATGCTGCAGGAGGCCGGCATCAGGACCCTTCGCGCCGCCTTCGGGTTCCTGGAATGGTACGAGGCCCAATCTTCCAGCAAGGGGCATCTGGCGCCCCTGCTTCTGGTGCCCGTACAGATCGACCCGAAGCCGTCCCGCCCCTGGCGCAAGTACCGTTTGCTCAGCGACGGTTCCGAGGTCGAGGTCAACAAGACCCTCACCATCCGGCTGCGCAAGGATTTCGGCTTCGAGGTGCCGGAGTTCGAGGAGAACGATACCCCGGAGCGCTACCTGACGAAGGTCGCCGAAGCCGTCACGCCACACACCCGATGGCGGGTCCGCCGGTTCCTGACGATTGGCAACTACGGCTTCTCGAAACTGGCCATGTACGAGGACCTCGACCCGGAAGCCTGGCCAGAAGGAAAATCGCCGCTCGACCATGAGTTGATCGGCAAGGTATTGCTCGGCTCGGCTGCCGCTGATGACGAGCCGTTCTCGGCCCCGGATTACGACGTCGATAACGCGGAGATGGTGCGCCTGGCACCCTGCCTCGTGACCGATGCCGATGTCTCCCAGCACAGCGCCATCGTCGACGTGCTGAAAGGCAAGAACCTAGTTATCAAGGGCCCCCCGGGAACGGGCAAGTCCCAGACCATCACCAACCTCATCGCGGCCTCGCTAGCGGAAAGAAAGACGGTCCTGTTCGTCGCCGAAAAGATGGCCGCCCTGGAGGTCGTGGGGAAACGTCTCAAGGACGTCGGCTTGGCCGAGTTCTGCCTCAACCTCCATGCCAACAGGGGCTCCAAGACGGCGGTTCTGGAATCCTTTCGTCAGCGCCTCGAGCTCCAGGACCAGATTTCGCCGCCCGAGGTCCTCGATACGCAACTTGAGGAACTCGGCACCCTCCGCGACCATCTGAACGAGTACGCGAAGGAATTGAACCGCCCGATCGGCGCCCTCGGCATGACCGTGCAGCAGGTCCTGTGGGCCGAACAGCGGGCGCGGATGGCGGCCGGCGAGGCATTCGAGGCCGTCAGGCGCGTCCAGATGCTCGATGTCCTGGCGCTGGATCGCGTCGCGATGAACCACGCCCGGCAGACGATCGATGTCGCCTTCACCAAACGCGACGATCTGGCAGACGACCATCGCAGCGCCGAGGCGCACCCCTGGGGCTGGATTCAAAGCGAATCCCTGAACCCTTTCGAGGTCCGGGAAGCGCAGGACATTACCACCGAATGGTTGGGTGCTCTGAATGCCCTCGGGGATAGCCTCGGGACGCTCGAAGCCGCATACGGTGCGGCGCCGATTGACACGCCCAACGCCATTGCCGACCTGGTTTCGGTCGTCGAGAACCTACCGTCGATTCCCGACCATACCTGCCTCCGCATAGCTGCGGCGCTAGCGGAGGCCAGAGCCCACGGCGCCGTACATCGGTTCCTCGAGGTGATCGGCCTGGAGAAGCCGGAACGGCCCGACGGGTCGGGGGCGTTCGTCGGGGATGCGCTGCCGCCGATGGATCAGGATTGGTTGGCGCTCGGCGAGAGGCTGGTCGAAACCGTGGATGCGCTCGCCAATATCCTGCCCGGCGTGGCTACCGTCGATGACGCGGAGCAAAGACTGGGGCAACAGGATCAGGTTCTCGATGACCTTAAGGATTTCCTCGTATTCGTCGATTCCCTACACCAATCGTGTGGAGCTTCGGGCGATACGACCCGACTCGCCCTGATGCGGTCCCTAGAGATCGTCGAGGTGCTGCGCGACGTGGACCGCGAGGTGCTCCTGCGCCGCCAGGCGGGACCGCTGGACGCCGCCAAGTCGATTCTGCTCGCCGCCAGGGAAAAGGCCCGGGAAATCCGTTCCAGAGGCTCGGCGCTGGAGGCCGTCTTCGTTCTTCAACCGTTGCCGTCCCTAGAGGACGCCCACCGGCATGCCGTGGCCTTGCGCAGCGCCGGACGGCTCGGCTTCCTGCGATCCGACGTGCGGGCCGCGAAGAGGTTCTACCGGGCCCTGGCCAAGCAATCGAAGGGTGCCGGCGTGGCAAGCATGGCCGTCGCCCTCACGGAGTTCGCCGCCCACATGGCGGACACCCGTGAGTTCAGCGATGATCCGATGCTGGCCGAGGCCTGCGGTCGTTGGTTCCAAGGCGCCGAGACCGACTTCGAGCCGCTCATCGAAGTGGGGGACTGGGCCCACCGGGTGCGCCAGGCAATTCCGCTCAGGGACGAGGCCGCCGAACCCCTGCGCCGACTCCTCCTCGAGGGTCCGCTGGAAGCCCTTGAGCGGCTGGGGGGCATGGCTCCCGATGGTGATACGGCGGCCCGACTGGCCGCCTTCCTGGAGTCCGTTCCGGATGGAGAGGATCTGCGCTCCACGATCTCCGATGATCGGAGCTTTGCGGAACAGGCCTGGGTGGCCATTTCTGATCTCCGGGCCGCCGGTGTCAACCCGCAAGTCTCGTTCGCCGCTCTCCGTCAGGGAGCCGAGAGTTTGGGTGGCCTGGAAGGTTTCCGGCAGGCCGTTGCACAACAGGACGACGGCCCGGTCTTCGGGGATCGCGGCTCCATCTCTGCCGAGACCCTGCGCCAAGCCCTGCAATTCGTCGAGAGTATCGCCGCCCTGGAGGTTCCCCCGCCCCTCGAGGGCCTCTTCTATCGCCCCGATGCCGAAGCAACCCGCGATGCCCTTGCCGCATGGGCCGAGCAGGCCCGTCCCTCGATCGCCTTGGAAGTGGCAAGCCGCGACAAGGCCGTTGCCTCCACCAGGCTGTCGCCGGTCGCCTTGTGCGGTAGGGACGACCCGGGCGAGGCGCCGGTTGAGGCGTTGATCGACCGCCTGCAACGCGCCCTCGATCAACCTGAGTTGCTGCGCCAATGGTCTGATTTCCTGAAGGCCAAGCGGGCCGACGGCAAGCCGGAGTTCGTCCAAGTTATCGACGCGCTGATTGATCAACCGATCACCGCCGGGATCGCCAAGGCGGCGTACGATCGCCTGGTCTACGGCGCGTTGGCCCGCGCCGCCTATGAGCGTTCCCCCCGCCTCAACGAGTTCAGCGGCGTCTCGCAGGAAGCCGCGCGATCGAGGTTCCGAGACATCGACAAACGCATTCTCGATCTTGAACAACAGAGGCTGCGAGCCCGGCTCTGCCGGTACTCCATACCGGCGGGAAACGGCATCGGTCTCAAGCGCGAGTTCACTGAACTCTCGCTGATCCGGTACGAGTTGACGAAGACGGGACCAAGAAGTCGCCATGCGCCGATACGGGACTTGGTCCGGCGGGCCGGCGGGGCCATCCGCCAGATGAAGCCCTGTTTCATGATGTCTCCGTTGTCGGTGGCCACGCATCTTTCTCCCGGCGGGTTCGAATTCGATCTCATCATCATCGACGAGGCCTCGCAGATAACGCCGGCCGACGCCATCGGGACCCTGGCCCGGGCCAAGCAATGCGTGATCGTCGGAGATCCCCAGCAATTGCCGCCCACCTCGTTCTTCCGCCGCTTCGACGACGCCACGGAGGACGACGACGATGATGACGATGCGGACGGCGCGGAATCGATCCTCGACCAGGCGCTCGGCGTGTTCCGACCGGCGCGTGAGTTGAAGTGGCACTACCGGTCCCGGCATCAGAGCCTGATCGCTTTCTCCAACCGGCATTTCTACGACCGGGGCCTGACCGTCTTTCCCTCGCCGAGCGACCAGAACGAGCGCCTCGGTGTCGAGTTCGTCAAGGTGGGCGGACCTTACGCCAGCCGGAGCAACCCGACGGAAGCCCAAGCCGTCGCCCAATGGGCTGCCGATTTCATGCGAAGGCATCCGAAGCGGTCCCTGGGCATCGTCGCCCTCAATCAGGTTCAGCGGGACCTCATCTTCGACGAAATGGAGCGACGATTCGGCCAGGACCGGACCGCCGAAGCCTATCGAGCGAGTTGGGAGGAAACCCTTTTTCCGTTCTTCGTCAAGAACCTGGAAAACGTCCAGGGGGACGAGCGCGACGTCATCGCCATCTCGATCACTTACGGCCCCAACGTCGACGGCCGAGTCCTCCAGAATTTCGGGCCGATCAGCCAGAGGAACGGTCATCGGCGGCTCAACGTCCTGTTCACCCGGGCCCGGGAACGGGTCGTCGTGTTCTCTTCCATGCGCCCCGAGCATATCGAACTCAGGGACACCACCGGTTACGGCCCGCGGGCTCTCAGGAACTATCTGGATTACGCCCTCACGGGAAGGCTCGACCCCGGCACCGAGACCGGCCGTCCGCCGGACAGCGACTTCGAAGTCGCGGTGGCCGACCGGCTACGGTCCCTGGGCTACGAGGCCGTGCCGCAAGTAGGGGTGGCCGGGCGAGCGGGGCGCCACTCGTATCGCATCGACTTGGGGGTCCGCCATCCCGACTTCCCCGGCACCTTCCTGCTGGGCGTCGAATGCGACGGGGCGACCTATCACTCGGCTAAGTCGGCGCGTGATCGTGACCGCCTGCGGGCCGAGGTCCTGGAGGGGTTGGGCTGGAAGCTGTATCGCGTCTGGTCCACCGACTGGTTCGCCAACCCCGACGCCGAGACCGAGAAGCTCCGCCACCATGTCGAGAGGCTGGCCGCCGATCGGCGAGCGACCATGGAAGCAGAACCCACAGAGGCGCCGCCACCACCGGACCAACGAGAAGCGGAAGAGGAACCCTTGCCGCCGGGCGAAGCGATCAAGGACTCGGTGCCCGAGCCCGACGTGCTGCCCCACCCCAGCCTCGTCGAGATCGGGGATACCGTCACCTATCGTTACCTGGATGGACCCGAGGAGACCCGGACCCACACACTGGTCAGCCAGGGTTACGATCCGAACGAGGGGACGATCAGTCCCTACTCGGCCGTCGGCTCCGCCCTGAAGGAGGCCGAAATGGGCGAGGAGGTGGAGATCGTCGGCCCGCACAAGACCCGGACCGCCGTGGTCGAGAAAATCGTCAAGGGCGGAGGACCACCCGAG
>CAZWEZ010000046.1:0-28118 GCA_964632795.1 uncultured Thalassospiraceae bacterium
CCGGCGGCACGCCGAGGCGATCTCTATGGGTCATTATCAGTGCCCCTTGGTATTATCCGGGCGAGGATGACATCGTGCGCATTGAGGATGATTTCGACCGCGCCTGAACCGTAAGGCACCCCCCATGGACAACCCCCATGGATAAACGGAGAAAGTTAAAGTGCCGAAAACCATAACCGTCGAAATCGCCCCGGGCGAACTGATCGACAAAATCACCATCCTGGAGATCAAGCTGGAGCGCATGGACGACGAGGAGAAAATAAGAAACGTGCGTTTCGAATGGGAAACACTTGTCGCGTCGCGCGATTCCGCAATCCAGCCATCCCAGGAGCTTGACCGGTTGACCATGGAATTGAGGGGCGTCAACGAGAAACTCTGGGTGATCGAGGACAACATCCGCGACTGCCAACGCAATAAGGATTTCGGCGACACCTTCATCGAACTGGCCCGCGCCGTTTACATGACAAACGACAAACGTGCGGCGCTTAAGAAGGAAATAAACCTGCTTCTCGGATCGCGTATTATCGAAGAAAAATCCTATGCCGCCTACTGATACCAAAGGTCGCTAAGTGAAGCTGTTCAAGCTGCAGGATCGCTATCAGGCTTTCAGGCGCCGCTCCTCCAAGCGCCCCGGCGAACCTCACGGCGTATTATTGGTTTCCAGCGGCGGCCTCGGCGACACCGTTCTTTTCGCCCTGGTGTTGCCCCGCTTTCTGGCCTTGGCGAACGACGGCGAAGCGGTGACGGTCCTGTTGCGGAAGGGATCGGACAAGATGGCCTTCCTTTTCCCGGGGCGAGTGAGCGTGGAAACGGTGGACTTCGGACGCTTGCGCAAGGATCTTTCATATAGGTGCGGCGTCTGCGAGCGCCTATTCGCCGCCAACACCCGTCTGGTCGTCCATACCGATTATCTGCGCCACCCACACCTGGATGAAGCCCTGGTTGCCGCCTGCGAAGCGCCGGAAACATTGGCCATGGAGCCCCGCCCATGGGCCAAATACGACGCCGATCTGAAGGCCAACCGGAGCCTTTATGACCGCCTGTTCGACAGCGGCGGAAAACACCTGAACAAGGTGTTGCGCTGGCACCGCTTCGCCGACTGGCTTAGTGGAACCAAAGCGCCGTTGCCCGAGCCATGCATAGCTGAAAACCGGTTGCCGCCAGCGGCCAATGAGCCGGGGCCGTTGGTGCTTATCCAGCCATTCTCGGCGGTTAAGGAAAAACAGAGCCCGGTTGAACTGTACCGGCGTATTGTCGAGCAGTTGCCGGGCGACTGCCGTATCGTCATCACCGGCGGGCCATCCGATCTTGAGCGCAATCCTGAATTCCAGGAGCTGCTGGCGATGGCCAACGTCGAGTTCGATGGCTCGAATTTTCACGATTTGGTGGCGCGGCTCAGGGCGGCGGATCTGGTGATCTCGGTCGATACCGCCTGCATGCATTTGGCCGGCGTCGTGGGGGCGCCTACCCTGTGTCTCGCCAGTGCCGCCTATGTCGGCGAGATGGTGCCATATGACGCGTCGTTAACTCCGCCCAAGGTGCGTTTCCTGTATCAAACCATGCCCTGCGAAGGCTGCCTCGGCGCATGCTCGCTGCCGGCGGAGAACGGCATGTGGCCTTGCGTCGCCCGCCTGGACCATGATGCCGTGATCACCGCCGCCACGGAGATGGCCAAAACATGCTCTAGCGCCGGGTAAGGTGCTGCCACCGGTATTTCACATGGTGCATCCTTCAACGGAAAGACTCGGCCCGTTCGGCGTCGCCCTGGCGGCGGCGGCGGCCACGGCGGCGTTCTTTCTGGCTTACGCCATGGTCCGCTATGTAAGCGTCGGAGGATTCTTCGACCACATCGAGCCCAACCTGGGAATCGCCGCCTGGCGCCTGCTGGAGGGACACCCCCTGTATCAAGGCCACGGCGAGTGGCCCATCTTCGGGAACTATTACGGGCCGATGATCTACCTGACCCACGCCGGCGCCCTGGCCGTTGCCGGCGGATCCCTCGCGGCCAGCAAGCTGGCCAACTCACTGGCGGCGGGGGGAGCGGTGTTGCTCTTTTTCCTGTATGCGCGGCGGCGGTTCGGTCCCACGTACGCCTGCGCCGGCACGCTTATGTTCCTCGCCTTCATGCTGCTGTTCGCGCCCTACACCATTTGGGTGCGTCCGGACCCGTTCGTCATCTTCCTGGTCACCCTGGCCATCTTCTCGAGGGACCTTCCACGCGACAGCGTCGGAAAGTGGACACCCCATCTGATCATCGGTGCCTGCATCGGGCTGGCGGTCAACTTCAGGGTCCACTCATTCATCTATTTCCTGCCGGTGATGATCGATCTGTGCGGCTGGCGGAACATCCGCCAGTTGGCCATCATCATTTTGTTTTCGCTGGTCGTCTTCCTGGCGCCTTTTACCCTGGAGCAGGTTTCCCTGGTCGATTACGTGTCGGGCCTGGCCAGGCAGGTCACGGGAAGGTCGAATGATATCAGCCTGTTGTGGGTCGCCCTTCGCTACCTGCTGCCCTACCTTTCGCCCCTTCTTGTTCTCTTCGCTCTTCTGGCCAGGGGACGGAACCACGTGGACGGGCGGGACGCCGTCTATTTCGCCGCTCTGTGCGGCAGCATTCTTTTCATCATCTATCCGGCCACGTTCAGCGCCGCCGGCCCTTATCATTTCCTGCCGCTGGCGCCCATCACCGTCGACGCGGTTCTGCGATTCTCACGGGGCTTCGCAGACAAGCCCAAGGCCCGGATGGCGGCGCTGGCGCTGATCCCGGCGGTCCTGCTGGCGATCTCGATCCCGGTGCAGCGGCGCCTGGACCGCAACCTGAACAGGATGGAGGCGGAAACGGTGGCCGAGGAAGTCATGGCGATCGCCAGGCGCTATCAGGGCGAAACGGTGCAGATGGGCTACGGGCAGTCATTCGAAAACTACCGCCTGACCTTCGTCAAGCCTGTCCTGGCCTACGCCGGTCAACCGGTCATCGTCGATTCCCATGTGATCATGGAACTCAGTTCGGTGGGCGTCGACGTGACTCCCCACCTGATCGAGGAATTTTCCTCATGCCGGACCCGCCACTGGCTGATCCCCAAGGACGAGCCGCCCTTCCGCCTGCAAAGCTATAACGACAACCATCCCTTGTTCGGAAAATCCGCCGAGACTTTCGTTGAACACTACGAAAAAACCGCCACCTACAAGTACTTCGACCTGTGGTCATGCAAGGGCTAGGACGGTTTGCGGCGGCACCTTGTATATGGTTATTTCCCCCATGCTCCGGGAAAATGCGCCTCAAGGGCGTCAAGCAGGCCATCGTGAACCCCCCAACCCATGCCATCCGTTGACTGAACGGCATCCCTGAAACGGGGCAGGAGATTGATGTCGGCTCTACGTCCTATTGCTGACCAAACGAGGGGCGGCTCCGGGCGGGGAAAATTAGTCACAAGCAGTCGTTTGGGCCTATGTAACCTGGGCCAGTTGGTCGGGAAAATAGCAAGTGTGAATAGGCAGCAAATCGCTGGTGGGCCCGACCGTCAATTCACTTGCAGTGACCTATCCATCCTTGATCGCAGCGCGGATCGTATCCACGAGTTCCGGAGTTAATTCAATGGTCGGATGGACCTCGGCGGCGTGAACTTGAATATTAGCCATTAACGCGTCCTCGGTTTCAGCACTGGTCTTCCAGTCGCAGTCGACCCCAACATCCCGGCAGGTAAATGACTTTGTCATGATGTTTTCTCCATTTTCCAGTGGTCAAAAAAATCGACTAACAACGTATTTGGCCCACACACCGTCTAGGGCCGCTCAACCTCAATGTCGCTAAGCCGACATTCCCCAGATAGCCTCCAAATCAATGGAAATTGTACCATCATGGCACCCTCAGGAGTAGCCATATTTTCCAGCAACCATCGGATGATATGATTTTGGCGGTTTGACCGCGTCTGGAAGCCCATTTGACCGTATTTTCCGCAATTCAGACGCAGCTTTCCTGTCGTTTTCACCGTGCCGTCTATTTCCTCGGCCTACGCCGGAGCGGGTCTATGTCGCAAATCATCAATCAAGCCCAAGATTTTCTGGAGTTCCGGTGACATGATACTTAATTGGGGTCACATGATGAGGAATGCCCGGCGCCACCACCCGCGCCAATCGTGCCATGAGAAAAACCTGACACCGGAGAGTGGGAGAGACAATTAAGTATCATTTCACCGGAACGGAAAACGGGCGAAAGGAGTCTTTTGGACACGTTTCACACCACCAACATCCAACTATCGCGTAGTGGAGACAGATACTCTTTCCATAGAAGGGGGCAGTATGGTACTATGAAGTCGCCACGATTCCACTGTTCTCTGGGAAGAGTCGGTTCAAATTCCGGCGCTAGCGGGGGAAGCGGACGTTGCCATGGATCCTTTTGCTCTGCTCATTACGTCGTCCTACTGGCTGTTGGTAGCCCTTAGGGGGTGATTCTTGGGATCTACTTCCGCCATCTTTGGCGTGGGCGGCTGCGTGAGGCTGTATCTGCCGCGGGTGCGGGTGGAAGCGGCGGGGCAGGGCCGATTCAAGGACCTCGGGTTCGAGCGGAAGGCCCAAGGAATGTGAAGTCGCTAAGTGTGTCGCCGAGAAGCATTCAGATGGAGGTCACCGAAGCTGCTTCCCATTTGTCGCAGTCTAGGGGAATTCGGTAGATGGCTTGTTGTGATCCGCGTTATTCCGATTTGCGGGCATTTGCGTCGACACGGGTGCCCGAAGGAGACCTGCCATGAAACATTTTGTACGCCCGGGAATTCGCCTTGCATCCTTGCTCGGTGGTGTCGTTGTTCTCGCCGCACTGGTCGTCGGCGGCTATTTCTGGTGGAGCGAAACACAGCCCGTAAAATATACAAGGTCTCTTGAAAAGGTAACAATTGGAGTAGAAAAAAGTTTTCTTCCAGCAGCAGTTTGGGTAGCAGAAAATAAGGGTTATTTTGAGGAAGAAAGACTAAATTTAACTATTAAAGAGTTTGATTCAGGAAAAGCAAGTTTGATAGCTATGCTAAATGGTGAAGGCATTGATATAAGTGCAGCTGCCCCAACTCCAATCATGTTTAGTAGCTTTGTCAGAGAAGACTTTTTTATTATTAGTACCTTTGCCTATGCTTACGAAGATATTAAAGTAATCGCTAATAAAGATAGCGGAATCAATAATGCTGAGGATCTAAAAGGAAAAAAAATAGGTACTTTGATGGGGTCAACAGGCCAATTTTTCACAGAAACTTTTTTGATTCATAATTCAATATCTCCTAGCGATGTTGAGGTGGTTAATATTGCTCCAACAGACTTGCCAGAAGCATTAAAGAATGGCCATATAGATGCACAAGTTATTTGGGAGCCGCATGGAACTACTGCTAGAGATTTATTGGGAGACAAGGCCATAAGGCTGCCTAGTGGAAAGGTTTATAAGACAACTTTTAATTTTTTAACTATGAAAAACTTTGCTAATGAAAATCCTGAAATTCTTGAAAGATTCTTAAGAGGAATTAATAAAGCCACTGATTTTTTGAATAACAATAAGGAAGAATCACAAAAAATAATAGCTAACAGATTAAATTTGATAAAAGAAGTTGTTGCATTACATTGGGATGATTTTACATTTAATCTTTCACTCGACCAAACTTTTTTTATCAATATAGAATCCGAAGCAAGATGGGCAATACGTAATGAGCTTACTGACAAGACAAAAGTTCCAAATTACTTAGAGTATATTTACATAGATGCTTTGGAGTCGGTGAAACCTGAGGCGGTAACCATAATTCGTTAGATACGGAGTTTTATTTTCATGCTATCGATTTCGGCGGCCTGGACGCGGTGAGACCCGGGGTATCACGGTGATTCGGTCACTGAGAATTCGGACGCTCCTCATGATAGGAACGGTCATCTCGACCGCGATCGCGGTCGCGGTTGTCGGGGAACACTATGTGAGTTCCCAGGGTGTCGAAGAGGCCTTCAGGAAGCACGATACGGCGGACGCCGTCATACGGACCGTATTCGAGCGCACCACGGTGATGGGGGACTACCTGCTGCAGCACGAGCCGCGCGCGCGATTCCAGTGGCAGCGGGCCAATGAGTCCCTGGGGCGGATGCTCGACGATGCCGCCTTCGCGAGCGAGCGAAGCGGCGCGACGTTGGTGACCATGCGCGCCAATCATCTCAGGACAAGTGAAATTTTTCCGCGGCTGGTGCGGGCCTTCGAAGCACGGCGGGCGGACGAGGGTGCCGCCGAACTGTCGAGCGAACTGGAGCAGCGGCTGGTGGCGCAGCTTCTGACGACGTCGCAGTCGACGGTGTCCCTGGCCTCACAGCTGGCCCGGGATGCCGATGCGGAGCTGGAGCAAGACCTGCGTCGCACGGAGTGGCTGGGTTTCGTTCTCAGCGTATGCCTGGTGACGGTGTTGGCGGGAACCTGGTTCATCTTCGCCCAGCGCGTGGTCAGGCCCATCGGCCGCCTCCAACAGGGCATCCGGGCTCTGGCTCGCGGCGACTTTGAACACAGGATCGACGTGCCCGGGCGGGACGAGTTGGCGCAGGTCGCTCGGTCCTTCGACACCATGGCCGAGAGGCTGAAATCGACCATGGTCTCGCGCGACGAGGCGGAGGAAGCATTACGGCAACACGCGCACGATCTCGGCGAACGCTTCAAGGAGCTGACCGGCCTTTATTCTCTTTCGAAGATCTTCGATCGCCCGGGAATTTCCCTCGAGGAATCGTTGCAGGCGGTGGTCGAGGTTCTCCCTCCCGCTTGGCATTACCCGGAAATCACCTGCGCCCGGATCACCTTGGATGGCCGCGAATTCACCACCGGAAACTTAGAGGAGACGATGTGGAGGCAGGCCAGCGACATCGTCGTCGGCGGGGAGCCGGCGGGCGCGGTCGAGGTCTTCTACCTCGAAGAGAAACCCGAACTGGACGAAGGTCCGTTCCTCAAGGAGGAGCGGAGCCTCATCGACGACATCGCCGCCAGACTCGCACAGAGCATCGAGCGCATGCGGGCAGAAGGGGAAATTCGCAAGCTGAACGTGGAACTCGAAGAACGGGTGATCGAGCGGACGGCGGAGCTCGGAGCCGTCAACCAGGAACTGGAAACCTTCAGCTATTCCGTGTCGCACGACCTTCGCGCGCCGCTTCGGAGCATGGACGGCTTCTCCCATGCG
The DNA here is from genome assembly GCA_964632795.1 of uncultured Thalassospiraceae bacterium. Taxonomy (GTDB): domain Bacteria; phylum Pseudomonadota; class Alphaproteobacteria; order Rhodospirillales; family 2-02-FULL-58-16; genus CAZWEZ01. The sequence continues at coordinate 7,173 of CAZWEZ010000046.1, forward strand.
CTGCTGGAAGATTATGGAGACAAGCTCGACGCCGAGGGCAGGGACTATCTCCAACGGGTGCGGGCGGGGAGCCAGAAGATGGCGCAACTGATCGACGACCTCCTGAAACTGTCCCGCGTGACCCGGGGCGAGCTCGAACGCCGCGAGGTCGACCTGTCCCAGCTGGCGCAAGCGGTCGCGGCGAAACTCCAGGAGAGCGCGCCGGAGCGCCGGATCACCTTCGACATCGCGCCGGGCGCGGTTGTCGAGGGCGACGCGCGGCTGATGCGGATCGTCCTCGAGAACCTGCTCGGCAACGCCTGGAAATTCACCGCCAAGCACGATCACGCGACAATCGAATTCGGCGTCACCAACCACGACGGGGAACCGGCTTACTTCGTGCGCGACGACGGGGCCGGTTTCGACATGGCCTATGCCGACAAGCTGTTCCAGCCTTTCCAGCGCCTGCATACCAGCACCGAGTTCGGAGGAACCGGTATCGGCCTGGCGACGGTGGCGCGGGTCGTGAAGCGCCATGGCGGCAGTGTTTGGGCCGAGTCCGGCGTCGAGCAAGGGGCGACGGTGTATTTTACGCTTTGAAACAAGGAGGCCCCTAATATGACTGATGGACCCATCCTGATAGTCGAAGACAATCCCGACGACGAAGCGCTCATCTTGCGGGCGCTCAAGAAATTCAACGTCAGCAACGAGATCACGGTGGTCCGCGACGGCGCCGAGGCCCTCGATTATCTGTTCAAAACGGGTCCTTACGCGGACCGCGAGGGCGGCAATCCCGCCGTCGTTCTCCTGGATCTCAAACTGCCCAAGATCGACGGACTGGAAGTGCTGCGGCGGGTACGGGCCGACGAACAGACCAAGCTGCAGCCGGTAGTCATCCTGACCTCGTCGGACGAGCAGGAGGACATGATCCAGGGCTACGACCTGGGCGCCAACAGCTACGTCCGCAAGCCCGTGGAATTCGAGGCGTTTTCCGCGGCGGTGAACCAATTGGGGCTCTACTGGCTGCTTCTCAACGAGCCACCGCCGGAAACCGGGTGAGGGTCGATGGCCAAGCCGCTCAAGGTCTTGATTGTCGAGGATTCGGAGGGCGACGCCCGCCTTCTGGTGCGCCATCTGCGCCGGGGCGGCTTCGATCCGGTGCATGAACGGGTCGAAACAGCCGAAGCCATGCGCGCCGCGTTTGCGGACAAGGCCTGGGACGTGGTGCTGTGCGATTACAAATTGCCAAAGTTCAGTCCGCCCGCCGCCTTGGCGCTGCTTCGGGAACTGGACGTGGACCTTCCCTTCATCGTCGTCTCGGGCGCCGTCGGCGAGGAAAGGGCCGCGGACCTGATGAAAGCGGGCGCCCACGATCTCGTCTTGAAAGACTCTCTCGCGCGCCTCATCCCCGCCATCAAACGGGAAATGCTAGAGGCGAAGACGCGCCGGAAAGGTCGACGGGCGGAAGATGCGCTACGCGAGAGCGAGGAACGCTACCGCGATCTCTATGAGAACGCGCCGGTCGCCTACGCCTCGGTCAGCGCCGTGGATGGATCGATTTTGAGGTTCAACCGCATGGCTCTTCGGTTGCTCGGCTACGACCGAGACGACCTGAAACGGATGAACGTCTCGGATCTCTTCGCCGACACGTCGGACGGCTTGGCCAAGGCCAAGTTCGTATACCGGAATTTCCAGAGAGGAAAGTCGATCCGGAGAGCCGAGCTCCAGATGAAGCGCAAGGACGGCGACCTCATCTGGATAGGCCTGTCGGTCGAGCCGGTGAAGGACGCCGAGGGGAACATCACCGAAAGCCGCTCTGTCTTCACCGACATTACCGACCGCAGGCGGGCGGAGGCGGCGCTGCGCGAAAGCGAGGAACGCTGGCGCGGCTTCGCCGATGCGAGTTTCGACGGCCTCTTGATCCACGACAGCGGTGTCATCCTCGACGCCAACGAGCGTTTCGCCGAGATGTTCGGTTGCGCCGCGGACGAACTCCGGGGAACCAGGGTCCTCGAACTGGTGGCCCCGGAATCCCTGGAGATGGTCCGCGAAAGGCTGATGTGGCAGGTGGCGGAATACTACGAGGCCGCCGGCCGCCGCAAGGACGGTTCTACCTTCCCCATGGAAGTGTCCTCGCGCGAGATCGCCTACAAGGGGCGGGAACAGCGGGCGATGGCCGTCCGCGACATCACCGAGCGCATGCGGGCAGATAAGGCGTTGCGCGAAAGCGCGGCCGTGCTCGCCGCGTCTCAGCAGATAGGAAACCTGGGCAGTTGGGAGTGGAATACGACCACCGATGAAGGGATGTGGTCCGACGAGACCTTCCGGATTTTCGGACTCGCCCCGGACTCGCCCTGCCCCAGCTTCGCCCGGTTTCTGGAAATGGTTCATCCGGAGGACCGTGACGCGGTAAAGAAATCGGTCGAGGAGGCGGTTGCCAACCGCCGTCCGTATGAGTTCGAGTACCGAGTGATCCGACCCGACGGGACCTGCCGCGCCTGCTATTCGAAGGCGGAATTGATCCTCGATGACGCCGGTGGCGTGACGGGCATGGTCGGTATCATCCAGGACATCACCGAGCGCAAGCGGGCGGAGGAGGAGCTTCGCAAGCTGTCGCGCGCGGTGGAGCAGAGCCCGGCCTTGGTAATCATCACCGACACCGAGGGCAACATCGAATACGTCAACCCCAAGTTCGAGCAGATCACCGGCTACGCCGCCGAAGAGGCCATCGGAAAGAACCCCCGCATCCTGAAATCGGGGCACACGCCGCCCGAGGAATACAAACGGCTGTGGCGGACCATCACCTCCGGCGGCGAGTGGCGCGGCGAGTTCCACAACAGGAAAAAGAACGGCGAGCTTTACTGGGAAGCCGCCTCCATCTCGCCCATCACGGCGCCGGACGGCACCATCACCCATTTCCTGGCGGTCAAGGAGGACATCACCGAACGCAGGCGTACCCAGGCACAGCTCATTCAGTCTTCCAAACTCGCCACCCTGGGTGAGATGGCGACGGGCATGGCGCATGAGTTGAACCAGCCACTGAGCGTCATTCGGATGGCCGCCGACAGCACCCTCGAACGCCTTGAGGATGGCGATGTCGGTAGCGAATACCTTCGGAGGAAACTCGACCGCATCAGCGCCCAGATCGAGCGCGCCGCCGGGATCATCGACCACATGCGAATTTTCGGACGCGTTGCCGACGAGAAACCCCAGGCATTCGACCCCAGGGAAGTCATGGAAAACGCGCTCGGCCTCATGGGTCAACAGTTACGACTCAGGTCCATCGAGGTGGAGACGGCGTTGCCGGAGCGTTGCCGGAGCGTCTCGGGTCATGGTGCGCAACTGGAGCAGGTCGTGCTCAATCTCCTGACCAACGCCAGGGATGCGATCGGGTCGAACCGGGACTCGTCCGCTGACGCGGGGAAAATCATCATCGGCGTCGAGGACCTGGGTTCGGAGAACAAGCTCAGGCTGACCGTGGAGGACACCGGCGGCGGCATCCCGGAAGACGTGATTCCGCGCATCTTCGAACCCTTCTACACGACCAAGGAGGTCGGCCAGGGAACCGGGCTTGGACTGTCCGTCAGCTATGGCATCGTCAGGGACATGGGGGGTACGATAGAGGCCGCCAACGCGGACGGAGGGGCACGGTTCACGGTCACCCTCCCGGCGCTGGAGGACGACAAGAAAAGCGGCCCGAAGTCCAAGGGCTCGGGCCGCGCTGGCGAGTAATGTCGCGGGAGGTAATCATGGCCCGGAAAATCCTGGTGGTGGACGACGAGGCGGATATTCGAGCGGAAATCGCCGAATACATCCAGGGCAAGGGCTACGAGGTCGAGGCGGCGGTGGATGGTGTCGAGGCTCTCGAGAAGTTCGAGGCGGCGCCCGCGGACCTGGTCATCACCGACATCAGGATGCCGCGCGTCGACGGCTACGAAGTGATCCGCCGCATCCGCGAGATCGATCCGCGGGTTCCGATCATCGCCACCACCGGTCACTACTCGCCGACCGATCTAAACAAGGCCAAGGAGGCGGGCGCCACGTTGACGATGAAGAAGCCGATTCGTTTGCGCAAACTCGGCAAAAAGTTGAAGAGTTTGCTCGAGGCGGACGAGGAATGACGCGTCGTTGGATAACGATCCGGATCAACGGATTGTGCGCTTAGACCGCGGCCAAAACCAACGCTGAAAGGTGTTTTCCGATCTGACATTCAACTTATCAGCAAAAGTTCCCTGTCTTGTGTTATTCTTTTGGCAAGACCGCGCCAAGGGGGCGGCCATGCTGGGAAGCGTTCGGTCCAGACTCGCGGCGATTTGGCAGAGGGGTCCGTTCTGTCTGGCTTTCGTGCTTCTCGCGCCTTTCGGGCAGGCCGGGGCCGCCGAGGATCGCCCCATCGTCTTTGCCGGGGATCGCGATTACCCCCCGTATGAATTCCGTGAGGACGGCAAGCCCGTCGGTGCCAGCGCCGACTTGGCGAAGGCGATTGGCGATGTCCTTGGTCGCCCCGTCGAACTTCGTTGGATGAAGTGGTCGGAGGCCCAGAAATCCGTCCTCGACGGAACCAGCGACGTCCTGACCGTTTTCGGCAAGAACGAGCAACGGGAGAAGCTTTACGACTTCTCGGAGCCGACGTTCGAGGTCAGTTTCTCGTTGTTCGTCCGATCCGGCGACGTTGGCGGTTTCGACCCGCGGCAATTATCGGGGCGGCGCATCGGAATTACACCAGCGGGTTGGCCGAAGACGTATGTCGAAAGCGACCATCCCCAGGCAGTGGTGGTGTTCATCGACAACTACGAGGATGGGTTTCGCAGACTGCTGCGCGGGAGCGTCGACGCCGTTATCGCCAACACCTGGACCGGCTATTTCACCCTTCGCGAGATCGGAATTTCGAGCATCGTGGCAGTGCCGGAACCGCTGAAAAGGGTTGTCGCCCGGATGGCCGTCAGGAAAGGAAACCAAGAACTCCTGACGCAGATCGACGAGGCGCTGGTTCGACTGAAGTCGACGGGTGAGTTCGACAGGATCATAGACAAATGGTCGGGCCGACAAGTCGTTCTCATCGAGCAGAGGCGAGTTTGGAAAATATATGGCGCGGCGGTCCTCGCACTGGTGACGCTGATTTCGCTTTCCTTTGCCGTCTACGTTGGCCGATCGAAACGGATCGCCCTCTCTCGGGAAATCGCCGAGCGCGAACGGGCGGAGGAGGAGTTGACACTCTTTTTCAATGTTTCAAGCGACTTGATATGCGTTGCGAACACCGACGGCTATTTCACGCGCGTGAACCCCGTCTGTAAACAGATGCTGGGATGGCAAGATAGTGAATTCGTCGGTAAACCTTTCGTGGATTTCATTCATCCAGAAGATGTTGATACCACCCTGCAGGTGATCGAGCGGCAACGGAATGGCGAACCAGTAAAAGCATTCGTGAACCGCTACCGATGCAAGGACGGCTCCTACCGCTGGTTGGAATGGGTAGCCACGCCCGCAATAGGCAAAACCGTATTCGCGATCGCCCGCGACATCACCGAACGCAGGCATACCCAGGCACAGCTCATTCAGTCTTCCAAACTCGCCACCCTGGGTGAAATGGCGACGGGCATAGCGCATGAGTTGAACCAGCCCCTGAGCGTCATTCGGATGGCCGCCGACAGCACCCTGGAACGCCTCGAGGATGGCGATGTTGGTAGCGAATACCTTCGGAGGAAACTCGACCGCATCAACGCCCAGATCGAGCGCGCCGTCGGGATCATCGACCACATGCGAATTTTCGGACGCGTTGCCGAGGAGAAACCCCAGGCATTCGACCCGAGGAAAGCTGTGGAAGGCGCGCTCAGCCTTGTAACTCAACAGTTGCGGCTCAGGTCGATCGAGGTGGAGACGGCGTTGGCGGAGCGTTGCCGGAGCGTCTCGGGTCATGGTGCGCAACTGGAGCAGGTCGTGCTCAATCTCCTGACCAACGCCAGGGATGCGATCGGGTCGAACCGGGACTCGTCCGCTGACGCGGGGAAAATCATCATCGGCGTCGAGGACCTGGGTTCGGAGAACAAGCTCAGGCTGACCGTGGAGGACACCGGCGGCGGCATCCCGGAAGACGTGATTCCGCGCATCTTCGAACCCTTCTACACGACCAAGGAGGTCGGCCAGGGAACCGGGCTTGGACTGTCCGTCAGCTATGGCATCGTCAGGGACATGGGGGGTACGATAGAGGCCGCCAACGCGGACGGAGGGGCACGGTTCACGGTCACCCTCCCGGCGCTGGAGGACGACAAGAAAAGCGGCCCGAAGTCCAAGGGCTCGGGCCGCGCTGGCGAGTAATGTCGCGGGAGGTAATCATGGCCCGGAAAATCCTGGTGGTGGACGACGAGGCGGATATTCGAGCGGAAATCGCCGAATACATCCAGGGCAAGGGCTACGAGGTCGAGGCGGCGGTGGATGGTGTCGAGGCTCTCGAGAAGTTCGAGGCGGCGCCCGCGGACCTGGTCATCACCGACATCAGGATGCCGCGCGTCGACGGCTACGAAGTGATCCGCCGCATCCGCGAGATCGATCCGCGGGTTCCGATCATCGCCACCACCGGTCACTACTCGCCGACCGATCTAAACAAGGCCAAGGAGGCGGGCGCCACGTTGACGATGAAGAAGCCGATTCGTTTGCGCAAACTCGGCAAAAAGTTGAAGAGTTTGCTCGAAACGGACGAGGAATGACTGGTCGTTGGATTACGATCCGAATCAACGGATTATACGGGCAATCGAGATCTCCTTGCCGCTTGACGGGGCGCAACCCCGGTATGGCGGTCTTGTCTCAGGGGGTACCGGATGAAACACAAGATCCTTATCGTCGACGATGACGACGCGATCCGCGAGGAACTGCTGGAGCATTTAGGTTACAAGGGCTACGCCTGCCATGAGGCGTCCGGCGTCGGGCCGGCCCTGGAATCGTTACGCAAGAACCCGGATATCGCCATCGTTCTCACCGATATTCGCATGCCGGGACGGGATGGGACGGAGCTTATTGCCACCGCCAGGGATGAATTCGAGCGGGACCTCGAGTTCATCATCATAACGGGACACGGCGGCACCGAGGAAGCGATCAAGGCCTTGCGCCTGGGCGCCCAGGATTTCATCGAAAAACCGATCAATCTCAGACATCTGCATCATGTCGTCGAGCGCGCCGACCGGCTGCTCCATCTTCGCAAGTCGGAGCGCCTGTTGAAGGAAAGCCTGGAGGCTGGAGCCGAGGCGAAGACGGTCGAGGTGAAAACCCTGCTCGAAGATCTTCAAACCGCCTATGAAGAGGCGCTCGATTTGTTGGCCCTTGCTGCCGAATACAAGGACCCCGAAACCGGCAATCACATCCGGCGTATCGGTGCCTATTCCCGGCGCATGGTGGCGGAACTTGGCTGGTCGCGGAAGCGCCAGGAGCTTATCGAACTGGCCGCGCCGCTGCACGATGTCGGAAAGATCGGCACCCCAGACGCAGTGCTTCTGAAGCCCGGAAAATTGACCCCGGACGAGAAAACGCTCATGGAGCGGCACACCGAAATCGGCCATCGCATCCTTTCGCGGTCCACCCATCCGGTCATACGTCTCGCCGCGAACATCGCCTGGGCTCACCACGAACGCTGGGATGGGAGCGGCTATCCGCGCCGGCTGAAAGCGGAGGAAATCCCGGTCGAGGCGCGAATCATCGCCTTCAGCGACATCTACGACGCCCTGCGTTCAAAACGACGCTACAAGCCAGCCCTCAGCCACGAAAAGGCGCTCGGGATCATGTTGGAGGGCGACGGCCGCACGATGCCCGGACATTTCGACCCGGAACTGCTTGAGACATTCCGCGACAATTCCGATGCGTTCGCGAACATATACGCCAAGTTCTCTGACTGATACCAAGGGTCACTGATAATGACCCATAGAGACGGGTTGCCAAGACTTTCGGCTAGGAGCGTGCGCTATGGCGATGCGGCGCATCGCAAGACATTGATTTCACACGGATAGTTTTGAGTCAGACTCTAAGGTGATTGGCTGTTGTAGAGTATTCGCAAAGCAGCAGTGGATATGATTGGTTATTGAAGTGTGGAATTAATGGGTACGCCCAAGAAATTCCAGAATGTTTGTCCTGAGATTAATTTTCCACCTTTATTCATGAAATCCAAACCAGCCTCCCCCTCAATTAAGTTGAACTGACGAGCGGTGTTATCGATTGGAAGAAATATAAGAGTGAACTTCTCATATTTGTAGTATTCCCTTCTAGTGGGACATCGGGTAACATTCACACCTTCCATTAATGGGTATGTTGTTCCTTCACTCAAAAGATAGGGAGCATCTGGTCCAGAAAAATTCCAGCATACACTATACAATTCCTTCAAAGTTTTGAAATGGACTTCCGTATAATTTGGGCTCTGGCGTACATCAGTGATGACCACAGGAACTGGGCCATATGCCTTATGGTGCATTGGGTCATTATCAAACTCTCCCGCCGCAGTCTGAGAACCCGAAATGACAAGAGCCACGAACCCATACAATACGAACAAACGGTGAAGCATCTTTCCCTTCCTTCCAAATAAGCGAGAGTGGATTATCATATCCTTGCCAACCCTTCAACTGTAATTGTTCATGTCCAGTGTGCCAGCCGTCCACCCCGTCACCTCGTTCCCGCGCCCCGGTCCCGTCAGGCCCGCGGCTTCGACGACAACCCGGCGATCACCCCGCGCAGGGTGCGGACCTCCTGTTCGGTCAGCCGGGCGCGCTGGAACAGGTTGCGCAGGTTGCGGACCATGATCGGCCGCTTCTCGCGGAGCCGCAGGAAGCCGCAGGCGTCGAGCTCCGCTTCCAGGTGCTCGAACATGGCGATGAGTTCCTCCTTGGTCGCCGGACGGCTGTCCTTGGGGATGGGGAGCCGGACCGCCGGGGCGCCGGGGCGCCCGGCGAGGAACCATTCGTAACCGACCAGCAGCACCGCCTGGGCCAAATTCAGCGAGCAAAACGCCAAGTTCAGCGGCGCCGACAGGATGCCGTCGCACAGCGCCACGTCGTCGTTGTCCAGGCCCTTGGCCTCGGGCCCGAAGACCACCCCCGAGCGCCCGCCCCCGGCGCCGAAGGCCCGCATCTCGGCGGCGGCACGGCGCGGGGTGAGCACCTCCTTGACCATGTCGCGCGACCGCGCCGTCGCCGCGTAGACCAGCCCCAGGTCGGCCACCGCCTCGGCCGTGGTCGCGAACACCCGTGCTGCGTCGAGCACCACCTCGGCGCCGGCCGAGGGCTTGACCGCCTTGCCGTTGGGCCAGCCGTGGCGCGGCGCCACCAGGCGCAGGTCGGTGAGCGAGCAGTTGAGCATGGAACGCGCCGCCATGCCGATGTTCTCGCCCAACTGGGGGCGGACCAGGATCACCGCCGGCGCGTCCTCGCCGGGTGCCCCGGCGCTCTCCTTGGCCGGCCGCCGGGGGGGGTCGGTTCCGGCCATGGCGAGGACGCTCACACGCCGTTGGCAGAGACGCCGTCGCGGAACAGCTTGTAGACGATGCTGTCGCGAAGGGCGTTGTAGGAGGCGTCGATGACGTTGGTCGAGACCCCGACGGTGGACCAGTTCTGGCCGTGGCCGTCGGCCGATTCGATCATCACCCGGGTCACCGCCCCGGTGCCCTCGCCGGGGGTCAGGATGCGCACCTTGTAGTCGACCAGGCGGAGGTCCTCGAGCCGCGGATACATCGGAAGCAGGACCTTGCGCAACGCCGCGTCCAGCGCGTTGACCGGACCGTTGCCCTCGGCCACCGACATCAACGGCTGGCCGTGGGCCTCCAGCTTGACGGTGGCTTCCGACAGCGTGATCAGTTCCCCCTTGGCGTTCCAGCGTCGCTCGTCGATGACCCGGAAGCTGGCCAGCCGGAAGTACTCCGGCACCTCGCCCAGCGCCCGGCGGGCCAGCAACTCGAAGCTGGCCTCGGCGCCGTCGTAGGCGTAGCCGTCGAACTCGCGCTGCTTGACGGTCTCGACCAGTTCGCCCAGCTTGGGGTCGTTGGCGTCGATTTCGACTTCGATCTCGCGGAAGCGGGCGATGATGTTGGACTTGCCCGATTGGTCGGAGACCACGATGTGGCGGCGGTTGCCGACCACCTCGGGATCGACGTGCTCGTAGGACCGCGGGTCCTTCTCCACCGCCGAGGCGTGGACCCCGCCCTTGTGGGCGAAGGCCGATTCGCCGACGTAGGGCGCGCCGCGGTCGGGAGCCCGGTTGAGACGCTCATCCAGCAGCCGCGAGAGGTGGGTCAACCGGGCCAGGTCGTCGCTCGAAACCCCGGTCTCGTAGCCCATCTTGAGGACCAGCGAGGGGATCACCGAGACCAGGTTGGCGTTGCCGCAGCGCTCGCCGAGGCCGTTGATGGTGCCCTGGACGTGGCGCACCCCGACGCGGACCGCGATCAGGGTGTTGGCCACCGCGTTGCCGGTATCGTCGTGGCAGTGGATGCCCAACCGCTCGCCGGGGATGTGGGCCATGACCTCGCCGACGGTGCGTTCGATCTCGTCGGGCAGGGTGCCGCCGTTGGTGTCGCACAGCACGATCCAGCGGGCGCCCGCCTGGTGGGCCGCGTGCAGGCAGTCGAGCGCGAAGGCGGGATTGGACCTGTAGCCGTCGAAGAAGTGCTCGGCGTCGAAGACCACCTCGTCGGCATTGTCCAGGGCGGCCCGCACGCTGTCGGCGATCATCGCCACGTTTTCCTCGAGCGCGACGCCCAGCGCCACCTCGACGTGGAAGTCCCAGGTCTTGCCGAACAGGCACAGGACCGGGGTCCCGGTCTGATAAAGGGCGACCAGTCCGGGGTCGTTCTCGGCGCTGCGCCCGGCGCGCCGGGTCATGCCGAAGGCGCTGAGCCGGGCACGTTCGAACTTCGGCGGGTCCTCGAAGAAGGCGCTGTCGGTGGGGTTGGCCCCCGGCCAGCCGCCCTCCACGTAGTCGATGCCCAACTCGTCCAGTTCCCGGGCGATGGCCTTCTTGTCGGCCGGACTGAAGCCGACGCCCTGGGTCTGGGCGCCGTCGCGCAGCGTGCAGTCGTACAGGTAGACGCGGTTTCCGCTCATCGCCGTGGTCCGCCAATCGGTCGCCGGAATCCCCGACAATGCCGAATTCGGGACCGCCGCTCAAGGATTTCCGGCATTACCGGGGGAATCGATGTCATGGGTATTGACCCCGCCCACCGAGTACGCGACAAGCTACGGTCTCGAAAAATTCCAACGAGGGGTAGGTAGCGATGGCTGTGAGTTTCCCAACCCAGGCCCGGGCGGTTGTGGTCGGCGGCGGCGTGGTCGGCTGTTCGGTGGCCTATCATCTGACCAAGGTCGGCTGGAGCGACGTCGTCCTGCTCGAGCGCAAGACCCTGACCAGCGGCACCACCTGGCACGCGGCGGGCCTGATCGGCCAGCTCAGGGCGACCTCCAACATGACCAACCTGGCCAAGTACACCGCCGACCTGCTGTTCAAGCTGGAAGACGAGACCGGCCAGTCGACCGGCTTCATCCAGTGCGGCTCGCTGGCCGTCGCCCCCCACCAGGAGCGCTTCGAGGAACTCAAGCGCGGCGGCTCCATGGCCTCCAACCTGGGCCTGGAGGCGGTGGTCCTGACCCCGGCCGAGTGCAAGGAGATGTGGCCGCTGTGCAACGTCGAGGACATCGTCGGCGGCCTGTTCCTGCCCAAGGACGGCCGGGGCAGCCCGACCGACATCACCCAGGCCTTCGCCAAGGGGGCCAAGATGGGCGGCGCCAAGATCTTCGAGAACACCAAGGTCACCGGCGTCAAGCAGAAGGACGGCCGCGTCACCGGGGTGTCCACCGACAAGGGCGACATGGCGTGCGAGGTGGTGGTCAACTGCGCCGGCATGTGGGGCCGCGAGTTCGGCCGCATGGCCGGCGTCGCCGTGCCGCTGCACGCCGCCGAACACTTCTACATCGTCACCGAGACCATGGAAGGCATGGAGAAGAACCTGCCGGTGCTGCGCGACCCCAGCAGCTGCATCTACTGCAAGGACGAGACCGGCAAGCTGATGATCGGCTGCTTCGAGCCGGTGGCCAAGCCGTGGGGCATGGAGGGCATCCCCGAGGACTTCGAATTCGGCCAGCTTCCCGACGACTGGGAGCACTTCGAACCGATCCTCGAGGGCGCCATGCACCGCATCCCGGCGCTCAAGGAGGTCGGCATCCAGTTGTTCTTCAACGGCCCCGAGAGCTTCACCCCGGACGACCGCTACCAACTCGGCGAGGCGCCCGAACTCAAGGGCTTCTTCCACGCCTGCGGCTTCAACTCGGTCGGTCTGCAATCGGCCGGCGGGGCGGGCAAGGTGTTGTCGGAATGGATCGCCGAGGGCTATCCGCCGATCGACCTGTGGGACGTCGACATCCGGCGCATGATGCCGTTTCAGAACAACGCCCGCTACCTCCACGACCGCACGGTGGAGGGGCTGGGGCTGCTCTACGCCATGCACTGGCCGTTCCGCCAGTTCGAGAGCGCGCGGCCGGTCCGCATGTCGCCGCTTCACGACCGCCTGGTCGCCGCCGGCGCCTGCATGGGCGAGATGGCCGGCTGGGAGCGGGCCAACTGGTTCGCCCCCCAAGGCGTCCAGCCCAAGTACGAATACTCCTTCGGCCGCCAGAACTGGTTCGACCACTCGGCGGCCGAACATTTCGCGGTGCGCGAGGCGGTGGGGCTGTTCGAACAGACCTCGTTCGGCAAGTTCCTGGTCCAGGGCGACGACGCCGAGCGGGTGCTGGGACGCATCTGCGCCAACGACGTGTCGAAAGACCCGGGTCGTGTGGTCTACACCCAGTGGCTGAATGAACGCGGCGGCATCGAGACCGACCTGACGGTGACCCGGCTGGACGAGGACCGCTACCTGGTCGTCACCGCCGGGGCCAGCCAGACGCGGGACTTCCACTGGCTGGTCGACCACATCCCCGAGGGCGCCCACGCCACGGCGACCGACGTCACCTCGGCCTACGCGGTGCTCAGCGTGATGGGCCCCAACTCGCGCCATCTGCTGTCCGGGCTGACCGACGCCGAGCTGTCGAACGACGCCTTCCCGTTCTTCACCGCCCGGGAGATCGACCTCGCCTACGCCCGGGTGTGGGCGCTGCGCGCGACCTACGTCGGCGAGCTGGGCTGGGAACTCTACATCCCCACCGAGTTCGCGGTCCCGGTCTACGACGCGATCGTCGCGGAGGGCGGCGACTTCGGCCTCAAGCACGCCGGCTACCACGCGCTGAACTCGTTGCGCATCGAGAAGGGCTACAAGCACTGGGGCCACGACATCACCGACGAGGACACGCCGCTGGAGGCCGGGCTGGGCTTCGCCGTCGATTTCGCCAAGAAGGGCGGCTTCATCGGCAAGGAGGCCCTGTTGGCCCAGAAGGAGAAGCCTCTTACGCGGCGCCTGGCGAGCTTCGCCATGGAAAGCCCGGAGCCCCTGCTTTACCACAACGAGCCCATCTGGCGCGACGGCCAGCGGGTCGGCTATATCACCTCGGGGATGTTCGGCCACACGGTGGGCCGCGCCATCGGCATGGGCTACGTGGAAAACGATAGCGGGGTGGATAGGGCGTTCGTCGAAGCGGGAAGCTACGAGATCGAGGTCGCCGGCCAGCGCTTGGCGGCCCGGGCCTCGCTCAAGGCCTTCTACGACCCCAAGCACCAACGGCTCAGGACGTAAGAGCCCGGCGCCGGGCGGGAATCAAGGCTTCCGCGGCGGCCAGCTGATCAGCTCGGCCGGCATTTCCCCTTCCTGGGCTCCGGCCGGCGTCGCCAGTCCCTGGCGCGCGGCCAACATGCCGAAGTTCTTGAGCGAACTGAAATGGGCGTAGATCAACTCCATCAGCCCCTCGCGCACCCAGTCCGCCAGGACGGCGTTACGCAGCGCCACCAGCTTCTTCCGGTCGACGGCGCGGATGCCGTCGACCGTCGCCGAGGTGCCGTCGGTCCGGGTGATATCGATCCGTTGCATGGTGAGGACCTCGGCCTCGGTCATTTGCGCCAGCAGCTTCTCGGTCGCCACCGTCTCCTGCTGGAAGGCCTTGAGGAACTCGACCGCCTTGTTCAACGTCGGCTCCATTTGGCCGTCGGCGGCATACAGCGGCTCGCCTTCGCCTTCGCCGCTCGTGAAGTGGGGCGCGTCGCTAACGAACATCACCGTGTAGTTGTCTGGCCGGTCGGTGTTGCCGAGGATGAACGGATAGCGCCTGACGTGCGCCGGAACGTAGGGCGCCAGCCATTTGCCCTGTGAATCGATGAAGGCGTTGGCGCCTTCCTTCAGAGACAGCAGCGCCATCGGCAGAAGCGGACCGTCGGTGGAAAACACCACCGGAAAGTGCTTGGCGGCCTCGACCACCTCCGAGGCGCCCAACGGCACCGAGGCGAGGCCGGCGGCGAACCGGAAATCGTCGGCCGGCTTGAAACGGAGGTCCTTGTGTTTCTCGGAATCGAGGTTTTCGAGGTTGGTGAACATGTCTTCGCCCGATGAAGAAACCGAAGCAGGGGAAGAAGATTATATAGCTAAGCGAAGTCGCTGAAGGAGGTACCGTCCATTGCCGTAACGTCGGCAGTGTCGATGCCGGTCAAATTGGTGACTAACTCCGCCGAATCGAACACGCCATCTTCACTGCTATCGGTCTCCGAAATGCGGTACAGGGCCGCATCGGTGTTGTCGCTCAACACCATATAGAAGACATCGAGATCACCGCCTCCGGTCAGCGTGTTGGCGTGGGTGAGCGCGTTCGTGGTGTTGAGAGTGCCCTCGACGGTCGTGTTGACGAACAGTCCGGTATTGGCGCCCAATGCCGCCCCGTCGGCCCCCGTCTGGAAAGCCGTGCCGAGGCCGTGAAGGTAGGCGCCGACGAGGCTGGAGGAGAACTCTATCAGGTCGGCCCCGGGGGTGGCGCCGCTGTCGTTGAAGTCGGTGATGGTATCCCCGAAATCGCCGGCCGCGTTATAGATGAACGTATCCTGCCCGCCGCCGCCGGTGAGGGTGTCGGCCCCGCCGCCGCCGGTGAGGGTGTCGGTCCCGCCGCCGCCGGTGATGGTGTCGACGCCGGCGGCGCCGGTGATGGTGTCGGCGTTGGCGCCACCGACGATGATGGAACCGCCGGCCGCCGCCGTGACGTTCAGAACCGTCGCCGCCTGCGCCGCCGTGGCATTTGCGAATGCCGCCCCACCACCGTCGACCTGCACGTCGATCGCAATGTCGATATTGGCACTGACGCTATCAAGATCAGCCAGATAGGTTGTGGTCACAAAGTTGTCAGCGACAAGCAGATCGCCAACACTGCCGCCGGTGGGGGTCGCCGTGCCAACAAGGACGTCGGTGGTGACGTCAAAGTCGCCGATCAGGGTGCCGGTGAGCTTGATCAGGTCGCTGCCACTGGTGATATTCCAGTCATCAATGGTATCCGAGCCCGTGGCATCGTCGGTGCTGGAGCCACCAACGCCGTCGCTGTCGCCCTTGGCGACCACGAAGATGTCGCTGCCCACCCCGCCGGTGAGGATATCGGCGCCCGTGCCGCCGGTGATGGTGTCATTATCGACACCGCCGTCGATGGTATCCACACCCCCACCGCCGACAATAACATCGTCGCCGGACCCGCTGTTGATAGTCGACGTCGTCCCCGCGGTGATGTAGTCAGCGTAGTCGCCGCCCAGGACGGTGGAGTTGTCAACCAACTGGTAGGCGTCCCAATCGGACGTAAAACCCAACTGGTAGCTGGCCGTGGTGATTTCGGTGGTGATCGGCGTCGAGCCGGTATCGGAATAGAGCAGGATTTGATAATCGAGGCCGCCTCTGACCAGGAAATTCCCCGACCCATCCGGGGTGATCGCTGCGTTCATTACATTGGCGGTGCCTTCCGTCCCGAACAGGACGATGATATCCTGGCCGATAGTAAAGTTATAGACTTTATCTATCTCGGTGGAGATGCTGTCGATCCCGACCTCGAAGAAAAACCGGTCGGCGCCGCCGGTGGTGCCGCCGGTGCCGCCGTCTAGGACATCCAGCCCGTCGCCGCCCTTGATGGTGTCATTACCCTCACCGCCGGTGATGTTATCGTTGCCGTCGTAGTTGAAGTTATCGTGCATGATGATGGCGTTGGTACCACCGGTCAAGGCGGTGGCGTCGATGGTGAGGTCGCCGATGGACGCGGTAGCCCTGATTTCCAGATCGCCGGTGGTCCCATCATGGTCTTGGTCAGCCGTGTTGGCGATGTTGCCGGCGCCGCCGGTGATGATGAGGCTGTAGGCTCCTGAAGCGGCGGAAAGGTGGATGCCATCGATGTTGTTGACGGTCTTTGAGGTGAAGTCGAAGGTTCCCGCAAAGTCAAACTCGATGACGTCGAAATCTTCGTCAGCCGCGGTGCCGTCGATGCTCGCGACGTCGGTAAACTCCGAACTATCGAAGATGAAGGTATCGTCACCCGCCCCGCCGACCAGGACGTCGGCGCCATTGCCGCTGTCGATGAGGTCATCGCCGGCCCCGCCGTTGATGTTGTCGGCACCGTCGCCGCTGGTGATCGAATCGTCGCCGGCCGAACCTATTAAGGTATAGCCTTCGGTGAGTTCCAACTCCGTGTCGATGACGTTGGTGTAGTTGATGCTATTGATGGTGACGAAGTTGGTGGCGTCGGCGTTGGTGTCCGCCGACAGGTCGATCGTGGTGATGTCAGTCGCCGAGCTAGTGCCACTTTTCAGTGTGATGGAAATGACTTGGTCCGTGGCCTCATAGGCGATGATCTTTTCAATCTCGGTGACGCCGCTGAAGTCCATCGAATCCGTGATGGTGAAGGCCGCACCCCCCTCGATGGCGATGGCGTCGGTGCCGTCGTCGCCGTCGATGACGGCGTCCTTGGTGGTGGAGCCGTCGGTAAAAGCGGCCGTGCCGTCATAGAGGAAGGTGTCGTCATCCGCCCCGCCGTTGAGGGTATCGGCACCCGCATCGCCGAAGATGAGGTCATCGCCGCCGCCGCCGTCGATGGTGTCCGCCAGACCGCCGCCGTGGAGGTCGTCGATGCCGGCGCCGCCGGTGATTTTGTTGGCACTGCCGTCGGACCCGGCAATCGTATCGCCGTTGGTTCCGGCCTTGATTTCGACGGTGTTGACGAAGGTCACGTTGGAGAAGTCGAAGCTGGTCACGTTTTCGGCTAACTGGATGATGTCGTTGTTGTCGCTTCCTCCCTCGATGGTGATCGTATCGACGACGTTGTTGCCGTCCAGATCGGTGGACGAATCGATGGTGAGGATGGCGCCGACATCGTTGTCGTCGCTGTCGACGAACAGCTTGGCGATGCCGAACAGCGTCGAGGAGCTCAGGTTCAGGTTGCCGGTGCTGGAAATGTGCTCGTCGCCGCTGCTGACGCTTTCCGACGCCCGAAGCTGCAACCCGCTGAGCGGGGTGGAACCGTCGACAAACAGCACCGCGTTCGCATCGTTGCCGGTCGAGCCGTTCCAATCGGAATCGATCAGGATGGCCTGTGGGGCGCCGCCGCTGCCGGCGCTTGCCCAAATGGACGAGGTGCCCACCAGGTTCAGGCCATCGATGCTTTCGATGTGGAGGTGCTGGTTGTTGCCCGAGCCGGTATCGATCGCGGCGCCGCCGAGGTTGGTGGAGCTGTCCACGGTCAGCGTGAACGTCGAGCCCGAGGTCCCGGAGTTGCCGTCGCTGTCGATGATTACCGTGGCGATGTTGTTCAGCGTGCTGCCGGCCAGGCTCAGGGCGCCGGTGGTGGTGATCAAATCATTGGCGCTGGTGCCGGTAACGTCGACGCCGGCGATGTTGGTGGCGTCCACCGTCAGAGTCTGCGCCGCCGAAGCGTGGGTCAGCGTGATTCCGGTGATGTTGGTAAGCACGGTGCCAACCAGGCTCAGGTCCCCCGACGCCGTGGTAACGGTATCGGCGCCCGTCGCAGAGCCGTTGATGTCGGCGCCGCCCAGCGTCGCGCCGGTGAGGGTGAGGGCGTCCGCCCCGTTGCCGGTGGAGAAGGTCACCGTGGCGATGTTGGACAGCGTGCTGCCGGCCAGGCTCAGGGCGCCGGTGGTGGTGATGATGTCGTCGCCGTCGGCGCCGGTGACGTCGATGCCGGCGATGTTGGTGGCGTCCACGGTCAGCGTCTGCGCCGTCGACACCTGGATCAGCGTGATCGATGCGATGTTGGTCAGCGTGCTCCCCGACAGGCTCGCGTTGCCGCTCGAAACGGAGATGATGTCGTCGTTCGACGACGACGTCTGGGTGCCGATGATGTTCATGCCGCCCAGGGTGGTGGTGGAGTCGATGGTCAGGGTCTGCGCGGCGCTCGCCTGGCCGAGGGTCAGCGACGAGATATCGGTGAACGTGGTGGCGGTGAGGTCCTCGTCGCCGCCTGACTGAATCAGCTTCTCGGCGGAACCGCCGGCGGTGCCGTTGATGGTGATCAACTGGTCCGCCGTGGAGGTGCTGTCGTAGGTAATGGTGACGCCGTCGCTGAGCGTCAACGTCTCGATCCCGGTGAACGTCTTGCCGACCACGTTGGCCGAGGTCAGGGCGACGATGGTGTCGTTGGTGCCGTCGCCCTGCACCGTGGTGACGTCGGCGATGTCGGCGGCGTCCATGGTCAGGGTCACGCCGCCGGTGGCTCCGCCGTCGAGGTTGATGGTCTCGACTCCCGTCAGCGAGACGTTGGTCAGGTCGATCGCCGTGACCGCGGTGTTGGTGACGCTCAGCGTGTCGCTGTCGGCGCCCCCGGTGATCGTTTCGCCCGACGCCAGTTCGGCGTTGGCGTCGATGTTGAAGGTGTCGTTGCCGGCGCCCCCGAACAAACTGTCGCTACCACCACCGCCGGTTATGGTGTCGGCGCCGGCGCCGCCGAAGATCTCGTCGTCGGCTTCCGAGCCGATGAGGGTGTCGATGCCGCCCTCGCCGAAAATGAGCCCGCCGGCCACTTGGCCCGAGGTCACCGTCACGCCCGCCACCGACTCGGTGTTGGCCAGGGTCAACGTATTGTCCGAACTGGTTCCGACGAGGAGGAAGCCGTAACCGGATCCGTCGAGCGTCACGTTGGCCTGGTCTCCGGACGAGGCCACGACGTTAAATTGTTCGACCGAGTTCAACTCGATGGTGCCCGAGACGCTGCCGGTGTACGTAGCCAGGCCCGTGGCGATATTGAAGGACCCCTGGATGCCATCCAGGTTGGTAATGCGCAACGTGTCGATGCCGCCGCCGCCGTTCAGGATGTCGGTCCCGCCCAAGGTCGTGCCCTGGACCATCAGGAAGGTGTCGGCGGCCAAGCCGCCGTTCAGGGTGTCGTCGCCAAGGCTCCCCACCAGAGTGAGGGACGGAGGCGGCGGAGGTGGTTGATCAACAGGCGGCGGCGGCGGTGGCGGCACATATATAATTGGTGGCGGCACATATACAGGTGGCGGTGGCGGCTCAAATACAGGTGGCGGTGGCGGTGGCTCAAATACAGGTGGTGGCGGCGGCGGCACGGGTTCGGGTTCAGGTTCGGGCTCGCCTTCGCCCTCGCCTTCTCCTTCGCCTTCGCCCTCTCCTTCTCCTTCGCCCTCGCCCTCGCCCTCGCCTTCGCCTTCGCCTTCGCCCTCTTCTTCGCCCTCGCCTTCGGCCAGTTCCTCCTCGCCCTCGCCCTCGCCCTCGCCTTCAGCCTCGCCCTCGCCTTCAGCCTCGCCCTCGCCCTCTTCTTCGCCCTCGCCCTCTTCTTCGCCCTCGCCCTCGCCTTCAGCCTCCTCCTCCTCGGCGGCGGCCGCCGCCGCCTGTTCGGCGACCACCCGGTTGATCGTCTCGCGCAGGTCGCCCGGGATGTGAGCGGCGGCGTTGGGCAGGGCCTGGATGGCCGTGCCGAAGTTCTGGGCGATCTCCTGGGGACTCATGATCACCGGCGGCGGCGGCCCGACGGTGAAGCTGACGATATCGATCGACTGGAACGGCAGGTTCAGCGTCTGGGTGCCGCCGGCGTTGGTAAAGGTCATCTCGCCGCCCGGCGCCCCATCGGTCTCCGGCAACAGGGCCGCCTTCGTATGGCCCGCCTCGTTGACGTTGATGCCGCCCACCGTGCCGCGGATGCCGATGACCGCGGTCGGCGTGGTGATGGTCATGGCCTCGGGGCTGGTCTTGGCGATCTGGCCGCTGACGAACGAGAACGTCCCCAGGAGCAGCGACGCCGCCGCCACTCCCTCCTGGGTGCCGGGATCGTAGATCATCTCGTCGAGCACCATCCGCCCGTCCTCGCCCAGCGAGAACGAGCTGTCGTCGGCGAACACGATGCCCACCGCGCCGTCGCCGGCGGTCTCGATGGTGTCGCCCTGGAACACCGAATCGCCCTTGGTCAGGGTCACCCGGATGCCGTCGGCGCGGACCGCGGCGACGGTTCCGGTCACCGTCTCCACCTGGCCGATCGCCTCCCCGCCGGCCGCCGGCGTCGCCTGGGCGTACTGGATGGGCGCGGAAGCGTCGTCGGACGGCAGCGCCGGGTGGGTTTCGGTGTAACTCATGAAAGGTGCCCTGGTAGCGGTGTGTTTAAGAATATTTCCGGTTTTCCCCTGTGGCGGATCAATCGGAACCGCAAGCCCCCCGTATATAACACATTCCGATTTTCCTCCGTATCAAAAATCCATGGATCGAGCAAGGACATGGCGGGAGGCCCCCGCGGGGCGTCCGTCATGTTTATCCAGAAAAGGATTGTGATTCGCTTAGCGGGCCCGGCGAAACGAAACGCCGCCGAAGGCGGTAGTACCGACTTTCATAATTCCGCGCCCCATGTGATCGCTTTTCCCGTTTCCCCGGCAGGAGGCGTCGCGCCGACGGTGCGCGGCGACGTGCTGCACGGTGGCGTCGAGGGAGTCGGCGAGATTCATATCACCGTCGTCTGAACCGCCCCCTCCCTTCACCCTGCCGGCGGTTCCTGTTATACCAAGGTGCACTGATAATGACCCATAGAGATCGCCTCGGCGTGCCGCCGG
>CAZWEZ010000047.1:0-27683 GCA_964632795.1 uncultured Thalassospiraceae bacterium
CGGCGGCTTTCCTCCTACCCGGCGGGACGCCGAGGCGATCTCTATGGGTCATTATTAGTGCAGGTTGGTATTACACAGTGTCGCGCGGTCTTGACCACCGTCGGCGAAGGCGAGAGGTTGCGGGACTGGTTTCCGCGGCGTAGCAGGCAAACGAAACCCCGTCTCGATGGACGGGGTTTTGCTTTCCGCTCGGCCTTTCGGCCGGTGTGGCGCTTAGCGGATCATGGAATCGACGGTCTCGCGGATGCTGCCGCGGCTGATTCCGATATCGGCGAGGATCCTGTCGTCCAACGCCTCCAGCTCGTAGCGGGCATGGGCGCGCTTGCGGGCGCGGGCGATCTTGCGGCCTGTTTCCCCAACCACGCGGAACAGCCGGGTGAGGGCGATGATGACTTCCTCGGCGGCGCCGGTCAGGGCTCCGTTGCCCGCGAAGGCGTCGAGGATGGATGCGGGATAAACCCTGTTGTAGGTGGACATGGCTTGCTACTCCTTAAGCTTACCGGACCGCTGAACGGCAACGATCTCGATTGATAATGTATGCTGGGCGCAGACGGAGAGAAGGGTATTAATTGCATATCAGCATGGCGCTTTCCGCATGGCCCCGAGCGCCATCGAAGGGGGCGGAGAATGGGCAGGAGGTCGGCGGACACCGGCCTCGCCATCGCCTCCCAGCAGGCCGCCCGGCGGATCTTCGCCAATCGCGCCCCGGCATCCTCAAGGCGGCGGCGTTGCTTTAGGTGCTGGCCATGAAGACGACGTCGATTATCGGCCTCATCGTTGGCATTTCCCTGGTCTGCCTGCTGGTGGCGTGGCAGGGGCTGGAGACGGTCGCCGGGCTTCTCGGCGAAGGCGGCTGGGGCATCTTGCTGGTTTGCCTGTTCGCCCTGCCCGACCTGTGGCTCGGGGCCGAGGCGTGGCGAAGCCTGTTCCCGCCCCGGTACCGGCCGCCTCACGGCCAGACCTTCCTTGCCTCGTCGATGGGCTCGGCCGTCAACACGTTGCTTCCCGTGGCCACCATCGGTGGCGAGGTGGCCAAGGCCCGGGTTCTCACCCACTGGTCCCATTCGGGCATCCAGACGGTATCGACCATGGTCGTCGACAAGACCGTCCAGGCCCTGGTCATCCTGGTCTGGGGGGTGATCGGCATCGCCATGCTGGCGGCGGTGGTCGACGAGCCGGAGATTGTCCGCGGGGCCGTTGTCGGGGCGCTGTTGCTGGCCCTCGGCATCGCCGGCTTCATCGCCGTTCAACTGGCCGGCGGCTTCTCCTTCTTCACCCGTTCCGGGGCCAGGGTGGTGGGCGCCGGGAAGTGGCGGGACATCGTCGACAGCGCAGACGCCCTCGACGGGGCGATCCGCGACCTCTACCGCCAGCCGCGGCGCATCCTGGCGGCCTTCGCCCTGAGGTTGGTCGGCATGGTCCTGCTGGTCGGCGAGGTGATCCTGGCCGGCCACCTGATGGGGGTCCCGATCGGCCTCGGCGAGGCGGTCCTGCTCAAGGGGCTGGTGGTTGCCCTGCGCGGCATGTCGTTCGCGATCCCCGGCGGGTTCGGCATCCAGGAAGGCGGTTACGTGGCCATCGGCGCCCTGATCGGGCTGCCCGCCGACCTCATGATCGCCACTTCCCTGATGACCCGGGTCCGGGAAATCCTGCCCAGCATTCCGCTCCTGCTGCTATGGCAGCACACCGAGGGAAAGGCCTTGTGGCGCAAACGCCGGGAGACGCCCGCCGGCGACGGGACGGCGGAATAGGCGGCCTCGTACTAGCGGCGGCGCTGGCGGGTGCCGCGTTGGCCGAAGCTGTGGCGGTCGATGGCGACGGCCTTGACCAGGGCGAAGACCGTCTTGCCCGGGACCAGTCCCATGTCGTGGACCGAGCGCCGGGTGAGGCGGGCGATCAGCGGCGCCCCGACGTCGAGCAGGACGTCCATCTGCGGGCCGTCGCCGGCCTCGATGCGCTCGATCACGCCCTCGAGAACGTTGAGCACGCTGATCCCGCTGGGCCGGGTCAGGCTCAGCGAGACGTCCCGCGCCCGCACCCGCAGCCGCAACCGGGTCCCCGGAGGCAGGTCGACCCGGGGCACCAGCAGCCGGTTGCCGGCGAACGACAGCTCGGTCAACTCGAAGCTCTCGTCCTGGCCGGAGACGGTGACCGAGAGCACGGCGCCGGCCTCGTAGCGCCCGGTCAGCGGCCTCAGCTCCAGCCGGCTCATCAGGTCCTCGACCCCGCCGCTGGCCACCACCTTGCCCTGGGACAGGATGACCAGGGTGTCGGCGAGGCGGATGACCTCCTCCATGGCGTGGCTGACGTAGACGATGGGCAGCCGGAGCTCGTCGCGCAGGCGTTCGATGAACAGCAGGATCTCGTTCTTGCGCGCGGCGTCCAGCGACGCCAGCGGTTCGTCCATCAGCAGCAGCCGGGGGCTGGCCAGCAGCGCCCGGCCAATGGAGACCCGCTGTTTCTCGCCCCCCGAGAGGGTCCGCGGGCGGCGCTTCAGGAGGGCCCCCAGGTCCAGCAGGTCGACCACGGCGTCAAAGTCCTGATGGCGCTCGGCGGCCGGCACCAGGCGCATGCCGTAGGTCAGGTTGGAGCGCACGCTGAGGTGGGGGAACAGCCGGGCGTCCTGGAACACGTAGCCCAGCCGGCGGCGCTCGGGCGGGGTGTCGGTGCCGGTCGCGGAATCGAAAAGCACGTGGCCGTCGATGGCGATGCGCCCCGAATCGGGGCGTTCCAGCCCGGCCAGCATATTGACCAGCGACGTCTTGCCGGCCCCGGAGCGCCCGAAGAAGGCGGTCAGCCCGGCCTCGGCGGTGAACCGGGTTTCCATCTCGAAATCGCCCAGGCGGCGGCGGACGTCGACCTCGAGCATGACCCGCTCAACCCCCGATCCGCGCCGCCACCCGGCGGGCCAGGATCTGCGAGGCGATCAGCGCCGCCAGGGCGAGGACCACCGAGATCGCCACCAGGCGCAGGGCGCCGACGTCGCCCGACGGGGTCTGGGTCAGCGTGAACAGGGCCAGCGGCAGGGTCCGGGTCTCGCCGGGGATGTTGGAGACGAAGGTGATGGTGGCCCCGAACTCGCCGAGGCTGCGGGCGAAGGCGAGGATGGAGCCGGTCAGGATGCCCGGCGAGATCAGCGGCAGGGTGACGCTGAGGAACACCCACGCCGGACCCGCGCCCAGCGTGCGGGCCGCCTCCTCGAGCCGGCGGTCGACGGTTTCCAGGGACAGCCGGATGGCCTGGACCATCAGCGGGAAGGCCATCACCGCCGAGGCGATGGCGGCCCCCTTCCAGGTGAAGGCGACGCTGATCCCGAATACGTCGTAGAGCCACGCCCCGACCACCCCGCGCCGCCCCAGCACCACCAGCAGCAGGTAGCCGACGACCACCGGGGGCACGATCAGGGGCAGGTGGACCAGGCCGTTGAGCAGGGTCTTGCCGGGGAACTCCCGCCGCGCCAGCAGCCACGCGGTGAAGACGCCCAGCGGCAGGCTGCACGCGACCGCCCACACCGCCACCCGCAGGCTCAGCGAGACGGCTTCGATCTCGAGCGGGCTCAGGCTCCACATGGCACCCCGCCTCAGCGCGCCGCCGCCGGGAGCACGGTGAAGCCGTGCCGGGCGAAGACGGCGGCGGCCTCGGGCGAGGCCAGGAAGTCGAAGAACCGGCGCACCTCGGGGCGGCCGCGGCCGGCGACGATGGCCGTCGGATAGGTGATCGGCGGATGGCTGGAGGCGGGAAAGGCGGCGACCACCCGCACCCGGTCGCTGATCGCGGCGTCGGTGGCGTAGACCAGGCCCGCCGCCGCCTCGCCCCGTTCGACCAGGGCCAGGGCGGCGCGGACGTCCTGGGTCCGGGCCACCCGCCGGGCCACGCCCGGCCACACCCCGAGCCGCGTCAGGGCGGCCTTGGCGTAGATGCCGGCCGGCACGTGGTCGGGGTCGCCCATGGCCAGCCAGCCGTCGCCCAGCTTCTCCGGCAGCGGGAAGGCGGGGCCGATGTCGAGGGCGAGGTCGCTGTCGGCCGGGGCGATCAGGACCAGCCGGTTGGCCAGCAGGTCGCGCCGGCTCGCCGCCTCGATGGCGGCTTCCCCGGCCAGGTAGTCCATCCACTCGGGGCTGGCCGAGATGTAGATGTCGGCCGGGGCGCCGTTGGCGATCTGCCGGGCCAGGGTCGAGCTGGCGGCGAACGAGGCGACGGCGCGGCCCCAGCCCAGGTCCTCGAACAGGGCCGCCACCTCGGCGACGGCGCCCGCCGTGCTGGCGGCGGCGAACACGGTGACGGTGGCCCCCGACGCCGGGTGGACGGCGGCCAGGAGGGCCGCCGCCGCGGCCAGGGGGCGGGCGGCCCGGGTCAGGCGCCGGAGGAGGGAATTGGCGCTCACGTGGTTCGACTCCGCTGGGGACGAGGTGTCCGGGGCGTTATATATGCAGAAATACAACGCTCCGTGTCAAGCCAGCCCGCGGTGATGTAGTTTCGCCGCCAACCGGCAAGACGAACCGAAACGCGCCGCGGGTCCTTGGCGGCGGTCGAGGGTGGGACCTCGTGTCCCGGTAGGCGGGGTCCCCCCGAAACAATCGAATTTTCGGCTCAGTGGGCGAGGATCTGGCTGATGAACAGCTTGGTGCGGTCGAACTGGGGGTTGGCGAAGAACTCGAAGGGTTCGTTCTCCTCGATGATCTGGCCCTCGTCCATGAAGATGACCCGGTTGGCGACGGTCTTGGCGAAGCCCATCTCGTGGGTCACCACCAGCATGGTCATGCCGCTTTCGGCCAGTTCCACCATGACGTCGAGGACCTCCTTGATCATCTCCGGATCGAGCGCCGAGGTCGGCTCGTCGAACAGCATGATCTTGGGGTTCATGCACAGGGAGCGGGCGATGGCGACGCGCTGTTGCTGGCCGCCGGACAATTGACCGGGGTACTTCTTGGCCTGCTCGGGGATCTTGACCCGCGTGAGGTACTTCATGGCCGCTTCCTCGGCCTCGGCGCGGGGCTGCTGGCGGACCCAGATCGGGGCCAGGGCCACGTTCTCGAGCACCGTCAGGTGGGGAAACAGGTTGAATTGCTGGAACACCATGCCGACCTCGCGGCGGATCTGCTCGACGTGCTTGAGGTCGCCGGTCAGCTCGGTGCCCTCGACGACGATCTGGCCCTGCTGGTGTTCCTCCAGCCGGTTGAGGCAGCGGATCAGGGTCGACTTGCCCGACCCCGAGGGGCCGCAGATGACGATCCGCTCGCCCTTGTTGACGGTGAGGTTGATGTCCTTGAGGACGTGGAAGTCGCCGAACCACTTGTGAACGCCGATCATCTGGATCATGACCGCCTCGGACACGGTCAACTCCTTGACCGGCGCGCGAACCTCGATTTCCTCGCTCATGGCGATCTCCTTGCCGGCCACTAATGGCCGGTGTGCAGCTTCTTCTCGAGATGCTGGCTGTAGCGCGACATGCTGAAACAGAAAATCCAGAACCCGAAGGCGACGAAGACGTACCCCTCGACGGCAAAGCCCAGCCAATCGGGATTGGAGCTGGCCAACTGCGCCGCGCCGAGGAAGTCGAACAGGCCGATGATGAGGACCAGGGTGGTGTCCTTGAACATGCCGATGAAGGTGTTGACGATGCCCGGGATGACCATCTTCAGGGCCTGGGGGAGGATGATCTTCCCCATCATCTTCCAGTAGTTGAGGCCCAGCGCCTGGGCCGCCTCGTACTGGCCCCTGGGGATCGCCTGCAGACCGCCGCGCACCACCTCGGCCATGTAGGCCGCCGAGAACAGCGCCACCCCGATCAGCGCCCTGAGCAGCTTGTCGAAGGTCATCCCCTCGGGCATGAACAGCGGGAACATCACCGACGACATGAACAGCACGGTGATCAGCGGCACGCCGCGCCAGAATTCGATGAAGCCGATACAGATCGCCGTGACCACCGGCATGTCGGAGCGCCGGCCGAGGGCCAACACGATGCCGACCGGCAGCGAGACGACGATGCCGGTGATGGCGATCACCAGGGTCAGGAACAGGCCCCCCCACAGCGGGGTTTCGACCCACTTCAGGCCGAACGAATCGCCCATGAACAGGAAATAGGCGATGATCGGGTAGATGAAGAGCAGATAGATGCCGATCCAATGTTTCCATCGGAACCCGGGGATGAACAGCAGCACCGACGGCGCCACGGCCAGGACATAGGCGGTGTTGATCCGCCACAGCTCCTCGACCGGATAGAGGCCGTACATCAACTGCTTGAACCATATCCGGATGTACACCCAGCAGGCGCCCTCGCGCGAACACGCGTCCCGGCTGTCGCCGACCCAGTCGGCGTCGATGAAGGCCCATTGGATCAACGGCGGGACCAGCAGATAGACGAGATAGAGGGCAAAGACGCTCAGAAACACGTTGAGCCACGACGAGAACAGGTTCTTGCGGAGCCAGCCGATGACGCCGACGGTGGTCCTCGGCGGCGGCAGGTCGGGATGGGTCCCGGGGGCGTATTTCGGTTGCGACTCGGTCATCGCCTAGCGCTCCACCAGGGCCATCTTCTTGTTGTACCAGTTCATGAGGGCCGCGATCAGCAGGCTGATCGTCAGATAGACTCCCATGGTGATGGCCATGATCTCGACCGCCTGGCCGGTCTGCATCAGCGAGGTCCCGGCGAACACCAGCACCAGGTCCGGGTACGCGATTGCCGCGGCCAGCGACGAGTTCTTGGTCAGGTTCAAATACTGGCTGGTCAGCGGCGGGATGATCACTCTCAGCGCCTGGGGGATGATCACCAGGCGCAACGTCGGCCCCCGCTTGAGCCCCACCGCGTAGGCGGCCTCGGTCTGGCCGTGGCTGACCGCCAGGATGCCGGCCCGCACGATCTCGGCGATGAAGGTGGCGGTGTACACCGACAGCGCCAACGTCAGGGCGACGAACTCGGGGGGGATCTCGCCCCCGCCCTTGAAGTTGAACCCCTTGAGCACGGGGTACTCCCAGCTCAGCGGGAAGCCGGCGGCCGCCGCGGCCAGGAAGGGCAGCCCGATCAGCAACCCCAGCGAGGTCAGGAACACCGGGAACTGCCGGCCGGTTTCGTCCTGGCGCTTTCTGGACCAACGGGCCAGGAAGACGACGCCGATGACAGTCACCACCAGGGCCCAGAAGATCAGCGAGAACCCCTCCTCGAAGATCGGCCAGGGGACCTGCAAACCCTTGATGTTGATGAAAACGGAATCGAAAAACGAAAGGCTGTTGCGGACCGTCGGCAGGGTGCGGAGGACTCCGAAATACCAGAAAAAAATCTGCAGCAGCAGCGGGATGTTGCGCAGGATCTCGATATAGACCATGGCCAGCTTGGCGATCAGCCAGTTGTTGGAGAGCCGGGCGATGCCGATGATGAAGCCGATCACGGTGGCGAAGATGATGCCGATGAAGGAAACCAGCAGGGTGTTGAGCAGGCTGACCACGAAGGCCCGGAAATAGGTGTTTTCCTCCGAGTACTCGATCAGCGTCATGCCGATGGAGAAGCCGGCGGTCCGCCCGAGGAAGTCGAAGCCCGAGGCGATGCCCTGCCTCTCGAGGTTATTGATGGTGTTGTTGACCAGGTAGGCGCACAGGCCGACCACTCCGCCCAGCACCAGGACCTGGAAGAAGATGGCGCGGTAGAAGGGATCGTTCCACACCGCCGGCTTGGCCGGCTTGACGATCTCTCCGGGCGGAACGGAACTGCCTTGGGGCTCCACGGCCATTTTCTGATGCCGGAAATAAAAAAAGGAGTGTGCCCGGCACGGGGCCGGACACACTCCAAAGCAATCAGACGATCATGACGTCCCTCAGCGCACCGGCATCGGGTACATCAGGCCGCCGTCCTTCCACAGGGCGTTGACGCCGCGGGGAAGCTGCAACGTGGTGTTGGGGCCGACATAGCGTTCGAAGCTCTCGCCGTAGTTGCCGACCTGCTTGATGATGCGGTAGGCCCATTCGGCGTCCAGGCCCAGGTTCTTGCCCATGTCGCCCTCGATGCCGAGCAGGCGCTTGATGACCGGGTTGTTGGAGCCCTTCATCTCGTCCACGTTCTGCGAGTTGACGCCGTATTCCTCGGCCTCGAGGGTGGCGTACAGGACCCACTTGACGACATCGAACCACTGGTCGTCGCCGTGGCGGACCACCGGTCCCAACGGCTCCTTGGAGATGACGTCGGGCAGGATCATGTGGGCGTCGGGGTCTTTGAGCTTGATCCGCTGGGCGGCCAGACCCGACTGGTCGGTGGTGTAGACGTCGCACCGTCCGGCGTCGTAGGCGGCGACCACCTCGTCGGCCTTCTCGAAGACCACCGGCTTGTAATCAAAGTTGTTGGCCCGGAAGAAGTCGGCCATGTTGAGCTCGGTGGTGGTGCCGATGTTGACGCACACGGTGGCTCCGGCCAGTTCCATGGCGCTCTTGATGCCGAGCGCCTTGGGAACCATGAAGCCCTGGCCGTCGTAATAGTTGACGCCGGCGAAGTTGAGGCCCAGCGCGGTGTCGCGGACCAGGGTCCAGGTCGTGTTGCGCGACAGCACGTCGACCTCGCCCGACTGCAGGGCGGTGAACCGCTCCTTGGCCGAAGCGGGGAGTACTTGACCTTGCTGGCGTCGTGCAGTACGGCGGCGGCGATGGCCCGGCAGACGTCGACGTCGATGCCGGTCCAATTGCCTTGTTCGTCCGGGTTCGAGAAGCCCGGCAGGCCCTGGCTGACGCCGCATTGGACGAAACCCTTGGCCTTGACGTCGTCGAGGGTGCCGGCACTGGCGGTGGCGGTCATGAGAGCCGCCGCCGCGACCGCGGTCAGCACATGTAGGGAAATCTTCATGTTCTCAATCCTCCCAGTTGAAACTACTTTGTTAATTTGACATCCATGGGAAGATGTCAAGTGCAACAACGATGAATCCGTACCATAATTCATCAAGGAGTCTCAAGGACTAACCAAGGACGGCCCTTTGACGATCGCGGCGCGGCGGGGAATTGGAACCGCCCCGCCGCGAATTCCCGGCCATCGTAGTTTCCTCCCATGTGCGGTAGTTTCCTGTCATGAAAAAAGACACCCTCATCGTCACCTCCGGACGCCGGCCCGAGGACAATCACGGGATCATCAATCCCCCGGTCTATCACGCCTCGACGGTTACCTTTCCGAGCGTCGCCGAACTGGAGGCGGCTCAGAAGACGCCGCTGGAAGGCGTTTTCTACGGCCGCTACGGGACCCCCACCAGCTTCGCCTTCGAGGAAGCGGTGGCGGCGCTCGAAGGCGGCCGGCGGTGCGCCTCGATGCCCTCGGGGCTGGCCGCCGTGGCCGCCGCCCTGATGACCTTCCTCGAGACCGGCGACCACCTGCTGATGACCGACAGCGCCTACTATCCGACCCGCAGGCTGTGTCAGGGCCTGCTGGCCCGCTTCGGGATCGAGACCACCTACTACGACCCCCTGATCGGCGCCGGCATCGAGGCCCTGATCCGCCCCGAGACCAAGGTGGTCTTCACCGAATCCCCGGGCTCGCTGGGCTTCGAGGTCCAGGACATCCCGGCCATCGCCGCCGCCGCCCACGCCCGCGGCGCCACGGTGATCCTCGACAACACGTGGAGCGGCGGCCTGTTCTTCCAGCCCTTCGAGCACGGCGTCGACGTCTCGGTCCACGCCGCCACCAAGTACATCGTCGGCCATTCCGACGCCATGTTGGGGACCATCACCACCACCGACGAGCTGTACGAGAGGCTCAAGTGGACGGCCATCGGCCTCGGCTACAGCCCCGGCCCCGACGACTGCTACCTGGGCCTGCGCGGCCTGCGCTCGCTGAGCGTCCGGCTGGAGCGCCACCAGCGGAGCGGGTTGGCCCTGGCCCGGTGGTTCGACTCCCGGCCGGAAGTCACCCGCGTCCTCCATCCGGGGCTGGAAAGCTGTCCCGGCCACGACATCTGGAAACGCGACTTCTCCGGCGCCACGGGACTCTTCGCGGTGGTCTTCAACGACTTTCCCAAGGTGGCGGTGGACGCCATGCTCGACGGCCTCGAGCTGTTCGCCATGGGCTACAGTTGGGGCGGCTACGAAAGCCTGGTCCTTCCCATCGATCCGGCCAAGCACCGCACGGCCACCGAGTGGCCCCATTGCGGCCCCGCCATCCGCGTCCACGCCGGCCTCGAGGACGTGGACGACCTGATCGCCGATGTGGAGAAAGGCCTGGAGCGCCTCAACGCCGCCGGCTGAGCGCCGCCACGAGCTGGCTCAGCAGGAACAGCCCCAGCGCCGCGACGACGATCGACGGGCCGCCCGGGGTATCGAAGGCCAACGACCCCCACAGCCCGGCGCCGACCGCCGCGCAGCCGGCGGCGGCGGCCAGCCCCGCCATCCCCTCGGGGGACGTCGCCAGGCCCCGGGCGGCGGCCGGCGGGATGATCAGCAGCGCGGTGACCAGCAGGATGCCGACCACCTTCATGGCCAGCGCCACCACCACCGCCAGCAGCAGCATGAAGGCCAGCCGGACGGCGGTCACCGGCACCCCCTCGACCACCGCCAGCTCCTCGTCGACCGCCACCGACAGCAGCGGCCGCCACAACCCCGCCAGCGTCGCCGCCACCGCCAGGCCGCCGCCGTAGAGCCACGCCAGGTCGCCGGCGGTGACGGCCAGGATGTCGCCGAACAGGACCCCCATCAGGTCGATGCCCGGGCCGCCGACCAGGGACATCGCCACCAGCCCCAGGGCCAGGGCGCCATGGGACAGGATGGCGAGCAGGGTATCGCCGGCCAGCTGCCGGTGGCGCTGCCAGAGCACCATCAGCACCGCCACCGCCGCCCCCACGGCCAGCACCCCGAGGTCGGCGTCGAATCCCAACAGCGCCCCCAGGACCACCCCGAGCAGGGCGGCATGGGCCAGGGTGTCGCCGAAGAAGGCCATCCGGCGCCACACCACCAGGGAGCCCATCGGGCCGGCGATGGCGGCCACCGCGCAGCCGCCGAGCACGGCGCGGACCAGGAAGTCATCCATCGCCGGTCCCTTCCCCAGGCGTCAACGGCACGACGGCGCCGTCGGCGCCGTGGCGGTGGTCGTGGCGGTGGTGGTAGACGGCGAAGTCGCGGGCCACCTGTTCGCCGAACAGCTCGCCGTACGCCGGGTCGCGGCTGACCGCCTCCGGGTGTCCGGCGCAGCAGACATGGTGGTTGAGGCAGATCACCCGGTCGGTCGCCGACATCACCAGATGGAGGTCGTGGGAGACCAGCAGCACGCCGCAGCCCCGGCGCTCGCGGATGCTTCCGATCAGACGGTAGAGATCGGCCTGGCCGCCGACGTCGACGCCCTGGGTCGGCTCGTCGAGGACCAGCAGGTGGGGATCGCGCAACAGCGCCCGGGCCAGCATCACCCGCTGCAGCTCGCCCCCCGAGACGTCGTAGAGGGGGCTGTCCAGCAGCCGCCCGACGCCGACCTCCTCGAGCGCCGCCTGCCGGGCGTCCCTCGCCGCCGCCCCCCGGCCGCGGACGGCCAGCGACAGGAACCTGCCGACGCTCAGCGGCAGCACCGGATCGACGGTGAAGCGCTGGGGCATGTAGCCGACGGCCAGCCCGGGGCGGCGCGCGACGGTGCCGCGCCGGGGCCGCAACAGGCCGAGGATGACCCGGATCAGGGTCGTCTTGCCGGCCCCGTTGGGTCCGATCAGGGAGACGATCTCGCCGCCCCGGACATCGGCCGAGACGTCCTTCAGTACCGCCCTGGCGGCGATGGTGACATCGATCCCGCTGACCTCGACCAGGGTCTCGCCGGGGCGGGGACCGTCAGCCACCGTCGGCGGCCCGGCAATGGGGGCACAGGCCCTCGATCTCGATGGTCGGCCGGCCGACCGCGAACCCGGCCTCGGCGGCGCTCTCGGCGATGGCGTCGTCGATCCGCCGGTCGTCGATCTCGGCCGCCGAGCCGCAGCTCCGGCAGATCAGGAACTGGCCGCCGTGGGGACGGCCGGGGGCCCGGCAGCCGACGAAGGAATTGCGGCTCTCGATGCGGTGCACCAGGCCGTGCTGGACCAGGAAATCGAGGGTCCGGTAGACGGTCGGCGGCGCCGCGCCCCGCCGCTCGCGGCGCAGGACGTCGAGGATGTCGTAAGCGCCCAGCGGCCGATGGCCGCTCCACACCACCTCGAGGACCCGCCGCCTGAGGGCGGTCAGCCGGCTGCCCTGGCTCCGGCACACGGCGGCCGCCATCTCCAGGGCGCGTTCGACGCAGCCGCGATGGTCGTGCCCGGCATCGAGGAAGGCCGGAGCGTCCGCGGGCGGGGTTGTCATGGTTCGCCTCCATCCACCGCTTGACTGACGAATGATACAATATAACATAACATAACATAACATATATCGCGGCCTCGGCGACAAGGGGAAACACCGTGCCCAAGAGGTTGACCGCCGTCCTGACGGGAGCGCTCCTGGTCTTTGCCGCCGCCGCCGCCGCTTTTCCGGCCGGCGTCGGAGAACCGCGGGTGGCGGTCAGCATCAAGCCCGTCCATTCGCTGGTCGCCGCGGTCATGGCCGGGGCCGGGGCGCCCTATCTGATCGTCGGCGGCGCCGCCACGCCCCACGCCTACGTCCTCAGGCCGTCCGACGCCCGGGCGCTGGCCGAGGCCGAGCTGGTGTTCAGGATCGGCGGCAACTTCGAACGGTTCCTGGACAAGCCGCTGGCCGCCCTGGCCGGCCGGGCGCGGATCGTCGAATTGCTCGATGTTCCCTTGATGGGGTTGCTGGTGACCGACCCCGAGCACGGCGGGGATGGCATCGATCCCCACCTGTGGCTCGACCCCCGCAACGCCCGCGCCATCGTCGCCGTGGCGGTGGCCGAGTTGAGCACGCTCGATCCCCTCGCTGCCGGCCTCTACCGCGACAACGGCGAGCGCCTGTCGCGGCGCCTCGACAACCTTTATCTGGAACTGGAGCTCAAGCTGGGCCCGGTGGCGGCGGTTCCCTTCATCGTCTACCACGACGCCTTCCGCTACCTGACGGAGACCTTCTCCCTCAACCAGGTGGGGATCGTCGCCCTCACTCCGGAGCGCCCCCCCGGCACCCGCCACGTCCGCGAGATCCGCGACCAGATGCGCCAGCTCGACGCCCGTTGCCTGTTCCGCGAGCCCCAGTTCGCCTCCCGGCTGATGGCCACCCTGGCCGAGGGCTCGGTGATCAACGTCGGCTTCCTCGACCCCCTCGGCGCCGCCCTGGAGCCGGGGCCGGAACTGTACTTCGACCTGATGCGGACCAACGCCGCCGCCCTCGCCGGGTGCCTGGGTTGATACCAACGGCCCTTATTCCTGACCCCATGTGACGGCCTTGCGAGGCTTCCGGACGTCGTCGCGCGCCGCTTGTGGTGGATTGGCACCACGGCGCGACGCGCTCCTAGCCGGAAACCTCGCAAGGCCGTCACATGGGGTCAGGAATAAGGGCCGTTGGTATGATGTTGACAGAAGCCGCGCCAGGGTCGATGTACAGGGCCAAGCAAGTATAGACGGAGCAGTGGTCCCATGAGCGATGACACGACATCCGCGGTGTCCGAGGTCCTGGCGGCGATCGCCTTCAACGCCGACGGCCTGGTCCCCGCCATCGCCCAGCAGGCCGGCACTGGCGAGGTGCTGATGATGGCGTGGATGAACCGCGCGGCGGTGGCCGAGACCCTGAACAGCGGCCGGGTCTGCTACTGGTCGCGCTCGCGCCGCCAGCTGTGGCGCAAGGGCGAGCGGTCGGGCCAGGTCCAGACCCTCAGGGAATTCCGCTGGGACTGCGACGCCGACACCGTGCTGGTGGTGGTCGACCAGCAGGGCGTCGCCTGCCACACCGGGCGCCGCACCTGTTTCCACAACGCCCTTCGCGACGACGCACTCGCCGTCATCGAAGAGGTCGAGATCGACCCCGAGGACCTCTACGGCTGATAGCGGCCGACCTCGATGACGGTCCCGCCGGGCCCGGTTCAAGCGTTGTCCGGACGGCGCGCCGACGGGCTGGACGCGGGGGCCGGCAAGTGACATATTTGCCCCCCGGAGTCGGCGATACGGCTCGGGAGCCTTCAGGAGCGGGACGGCGGGTAATGTATATCGGAACCTTGTTGTACACCTTGTTCAGGGGCAAGCTGGTCGGCATCGACGAGTTCGCCAACCGTTACTACCGGGGCACCGGGGTCAAGCTGCACGGCCGGGAGCGCCGCTGGGTCCTCTACAAGGGCGAAGCCGAGGCCTCCGGGGTGCCGCCGGATTGGCACGCCTGGCTTCACCACACCACCGAGGCGCCGTTGAGCGAAAGCGCCGCCCAGCCGCGGGAGTGGCAGAAGGACCACCTGCCCAACCTGACCGGGACCACCGCCGCCTACCGGCCGCGCGGACACGACGCCAAGGGCGGCCGACACGCCCCGACCGCCGGCGACTACCAGCCCTGGAAGCCGGAATGACGCCGCCATGACGGCCAATCCCGATGACCGGTGAAGCCAGGGAAGCCGTCGTCGGCGGCACCGTCCTGGTGGTCTTGCTGCTGGCCATGGTGCTGCTTCAAGGCGACCGGGACATCACCGCCGAGGCGGCGAACGGCGGCTATCCGGTCGAGGCCACCTTCAACCGGGTCGACGGCCTCCTCCCCGGCGCCGATGTCCGCCTCGGGGGGGTGCGGGTCGGCGTCGTCGAGCGCCAGCGCCTGGATGCCGATTTCCGGGCGGTGGTGACGATGCGCATCGCCACCGCCACCAGGCTGCCGCTGGATAGCTCGGCGGCGATCCATACCGACGGCCTGTTCGGGGACAAGTACGTGGTCCTGGAACCGGGCGGGGAAGAGGAATACCTGGAGCCCGGCGACGAGATCACCTTTACCCAGGACGCCGTGGTCATCAGCGATCTGCTGGAGCTGATCATCTCCCAGGGCAAGATGAAGCAGAAGAAACTCAGGGAACAGGCCGCCAAGGGGGTGGAATAGAGATGGGACGCAATGCCGTGGAGACGGTGATGGGGGCGGTGGTCCTGCTGGTCGCCGGGGTCTTCGTGTTCTTCGCCTACGAGTACGCCCAGGTCGAGTCGATCAGGGGTTACCAGGTGAGCGCCGCCTTCTACAAGATTGGCGGTCTGAGCAAGGGCAGCGACGTCCGGATCAGCGGCATCAAGGTCGGCACCGTGATCGACAGCCGGCTGAACCTCGACTACGACGCCGTGGTCAGGATGTCGATCGATCCCGACCTCAGGCTGCCCGTCGACACCATCGCCTCGATCACCAGCGGCGGCCTGCTCGGGGGCAAGTACGTGCGCCTCGAGGCGGGCAGCGAAAAGACCTACATCGAGGACGGCGGGGAGATCACCAGGACCAGGGACTTCCGGTCGCTGGAGGACCAGGTGGGCGAGATCATCTTCCTCGCCACCGGCGGTTCCGATGGGGATACCCAATAACAGTAACGGCGTGACCCAGACCTGGGATCCGGAGCGCTACGCCCGCAACGCCGGCTTCGTCGCCGAGCTCGGCGCCCCGGTGCTCGACCTGCTGGCGCCGAGGGCCGGCGAACGGATCCTCGATTGGGTTGCGGCGGCCGTTACGCGGGGCCTGGACGCCCGCCTCGTCGAAGGCCAGGAGTTGGACTTCGAGGCCGAGTTCGAGGCCGTCTTTTCGAATGCCGCGCTGCACTGGATGCACCCTCCCGAGGCGGTGATCGCCGGGGTCTGGCGGGCCTTGCGGCCGGGCGGCCGGTTCGTCGGCGAGATGGGCGGCGCGGGCAACGTGGAGACCATCACCCGGGTCCTGCTCAGGACCCTGGAGCGCCGCGGGATCGACGGCCGGGCCCTGTTTCCGTGGTACTTCCCGGCCCCCGGCGAATACCGGCGCAAGCTGGAGGAGGCCGGTTTCGAGGTCCTGGATATGGAGCTGTTCGAGCGTCCCACACCCCTTCCCGGCGACATCGACGGCTGGCTGGAGACCTTCGCCGAGAGCTTCGTCGCCGCCGTCCCCGGGGCCGCGCGGTCGGCTTTCGTGGCCGAGGTCCGCGACGCCCTGGCTCCGCACTTGCGCGACGCCGACGGCCGGTGGACCGCCGACTACGTCCGCCTCCGCTTCCGCGCCCTCAAGGGGCAAGGGGGGTGAAGGTATTTACTGTCCGCGGGCACCGCAAAGCGGCAACTTCCTTTTTATTAGCCACGGATGAACACGGATGAACGCGGATAAACAAGAGAAAAAAATCTATAAAACTTCCATTCTTGACTATCTGTGTTCATCAGTGTTCATCCGTGGTGTTCTTCCCTTAACTTGCTAAAAACACGGAATATTTAGTTCGGGGCCGGGGGCCGTTGTTTCCGGGCGCCGGGCGGTTTTTTTGCGGGGTTTTTCGGGGCGCTCGGGGCCCCACACACGGTCGAAGTAGGTGTCGGCCTCGACGATCGCCGATTCGCGGGCCACCCTGTGGACGAACGGATCGTCGTATCCGGTCCACGCCGCCTCGAGGGCTTCGCCGTCGACATGGATCGGGCAATAGTCTGGCCGGCGTTCCTCGCCCTCGTCGTCCTTGCACGCGCGCACATTGGGCGGACAGTAGGCGCAACCGGGATCCTGGTATTTCATCGCGGCGTCTCTCCTTAAATCGCTGATTGGCGGCACGTTACGGGCCTTCCGCGAAGATAGGAAGTCGCTATTATGGTCTCGCCCTGGGAGGAACAATGGCCGGAACCGCAAGGATCATCGGGATATTGCTAGCCGTGGCGGCCTGCGCCGTCCAGCCGGCCCGGGCCGAGACCTACGAGGTGGCGGTGTTGCAGGGCCTGAACAAGGTCACGGCGCGGGTGTCGACCATCGAGGCCCCGGTGGGCCGGGTGGTGCGCTTCGGGACCCTGGAGATCATCGCCCGCGTCTGCGACAAGCGGCCGCCCGAGGAAACCCCGGAAAGCTCGTCCTTCCTCGACATCTGGGAGATCCGCCCGGGCGAGCCGGCGATCAGCCTGTTTAGGGGCTGGATGTTCGCCTCCAGCCCGGCCCTGTCGGCGATGGAACACCCGGTCTACGACGTCTGGGTGCTGGACTGCAGGAACAGCGGCACCGAAGACACCGACTACGAGGACGAGCCGAGCCAATAGGGAGGCTAGAAAACCGTCCGCTCGACGACCCAATAGAGGCCGGCCAGCGAGATGGCGGCGGAGCCCGGGACCACGACCCGGGCCCGGTACCAGGGCCGCTTGCGGAACCATATCCCGACGGCCAGGAAGGCAAGACCGATCACCGCCAGCTGTCCGAACTCGACGCCCAGGTTGAAGGTGACCAGCGCGGTCAGGAACTCGGAGCGGGGGAGGCCGATGCCGCTCAGCACCCCGGCGAAACCCATGCCGTGGAGCAGGCCGAAGCCGAACACCACCCCCACCCGCCAGGGTTTCATCGCCGAGGTGAGGATGTTCTCGACGCCGACGTAGACGATCGAGGCGGCGATCAGGGGTTCGACGATGTAGGAGGGCAGGGAGATCACGCCGTAGATGGTCATGCCCAGGGCGATCGTGTGGGCGATGGTGAACGAAGTCACCTGCCAGAAGATAGGCTTCAACTTGAGGCTCAGCAGGAAAATCCCGAGGACGAACAGGATGTGGTCGAGACCCTTGGGGAGGATATGGGTGGAGCCCAGGACCAGGTATTCGCCGGCGACTTCGGATCGCGACTTGGGGACGAACTTGCCGTCCAGGGCCAAGGGCTCGCTTCGGGCGCCGTTGGCGAGCCAGCTCGACCGGCCCTCCTTTTCCCCGCCGTGCCTGACGATCAGGATGTTGTCCCCGAATCCGGCCGCGTACGACCAGGTGAATTCCCGGGCATGCACGGGAATCTCGCCGCCGAAGGTGATCGTGGTTACCCGTGCCCGGCGCCGGTCCTCGACGTTGGGGACCTCGATGTCGATCAGCCGGGGCTGGACCGCCTTGCCGTCGAACATCACCTCGAGGCCGGCGACGAGTTGCGGCGCGAAGTCCTCGATCCGTTCGCCCAGGGCGTCGGGCTCCAGTTCCCGCAGGTCGTCGTAGCGCGCCGCGTTGGGCGACTGGGTGGTATCTTCGTGAAGCGGGCTGATGTCGGCCAGCAGGGCCTCTGCGTTGGCTCGGATCTCGATGGTGTAGGTGCCGTCGAGATCGAAGGTGACGGCGACCACCGCCGGGCGCAGCTTGTGGGCCATGGCGGGGGACGCCCCAACCCCCAGGCAAAGCGCCATGGCGAGGAATGCGAGAACCCTGTTGACCCCGGGAGCCATGGGGATACACCCTAACAGAAGCAGATTGGAGACCGACAGAAAATGGCCATACCCCGGAAATCGGCGGCGATCGCCGCCCTGGTGGTGGCGGTGTTGGCCACGGACGCGGCGCGGGGCCATGACTTTTACCTCGAGCCGACGCCTTTTCGGCCCAGGGTTTCGCAACCCGTCTCGCTGTCGCTGGTCGAGGTGAACGGCCTCCAGATCCAGACCATTCCCCACTACGGGCCGTCGGTCGAGGCGTTCGTGCTGGCCTCGCCCGATGGCCGCGTGCCGATCGAGGCGGTGACCGGCGACGACCCGATTGCCGAAATCAACCCCGCGGCCGGCGGCTTCCATGTCATCGGGCACCAGACCAAGGGCCGGCGGGTCGAGCTGCCGCTGGAGAAGTTCCGCAAATACGTCGAGGACAGGGGGCTCGACGAGGTCGCCGGCCTTTTGGGACCCGGCCGCCAGGACGCCCCTCCGGTACGCGAAATCTTCAGCCGCTACGCCAAGACCATCCTGGCCGTCGGCGATCACCCGGCGGACCGCAATTTCGAGACCAGGTTGGGGTGGCGGATGGAACTCGTGCCTCACGGCAACCTCTACCGGTGGGAGTCCGCCAAACCGGTCTCTCTGGAATTGCTGTTCGAGGGCAAGCCGCTTCCCGGGGTCCTGGTCGTCGCCCACGCCCGCGACGATTGGGACGAGCAGATCGAGGGCAGGACCGATGGCCGGGGACTGGTCGACCTGGCGATCCCCCACCCCGGGGCGTGGGTCGCCATGGCGGTCCATATGCAGCGGGGATCGGCCGCCACCGACGTCGACTGGGAAAGCTTCTGGGCCTCCCTCCTGTTCGAGGCCGGCGGCGACTAGGGTGTGTACCCATAAATGACGTCGTAATTAGATGATAACTTGAGGCACCGATGTCCGCTAAGTGCCTGAAAGCAGACCTCCGGCGGAGCTTCCGTCACTTCCGGGTGTAGTTCCCCCACCGTCACCGATTATGCTGAACGGCGCCCAGAAAATGGAGTGGGCATACGAAAACACGGTCTTGCCGGTCTCCGGGTCCACATAACCAGGGCCGTCGATCAGAGCCAGCATGGACCGCCTCAGGGCCTCGGCACGGGCCAGGGTATCGTTCTCGGCCTGCCGCCTGAACAGGTCCGTCGTCAGGGCCCTGGCCTACGCCACGCCGCAAGAGCTTGCTTCACGGTATCAGGTGCATGCCCCTTGGTATGACCGTGACAAACGCCCCTTTGGGCATTTACCGTGCGGCAGAACTCTCATCATGAATGACCAGTCTTGGGGGGCAGGTCATTAGGTCTCTACCAATTTGCGGACAGGGGTGCTGACTCGCTGTTGGGTTTCCCAATTTGGAGCGACGTAGGCTTCTGCATTGGACGGTGTAAGAGGGGGCAGCCCCTTGATAACGTCGGCAGCCTTTTCTCCGACCATAATGGCTGCCGCATTGGTATTACCATTTGGCACAGTCGGGAAAATCGATGAGTCGACAATTCTGAGACCATCGATACCGCGAACCCGGCATTCTGGATCAACGACAGCCAGTTCGTCATCGACGGCGCCCATTTTACAGCTACAGGTAGGATGATACGCGGTTTCTACGTTTTCCCGAACCCATGAATCAATCTCATCATCGGTTTGAACATGTTCGCCTGGATCAAGCTCTTTTCCGCGATACTCATCGAATGCAGGCTGAAGTCCGATTTCCCGTGTCAGGCGGAATGCCTTGCGATAGGCGTCTCGGTCACGCTGATCGCTCATATAGTTGAACACGATGGCTGGATGATCGAACGGATCATTATTCTTGGCGCGAACCCATCCCCGGCTGCGCGACCTGTTGATGCCAAAATGTATCTGGTATCCTTCGGCATCGCTACCCCCCACCTTTCCATCGTAACGCACGATGCAAGGAAGGAAATGGAATTGAATATTTGGCCATTTAACCCCGGCATCGGTGCGAATGAATCCTGTTGACTCAAAATGATTGGTTGCACCTAATCCTGATTTGAACAACACCCAACGCGCTCCAATGAAGAATTTGCTGACTTTGCCCATATGTCTGTTGAGTGAAACGGGAAGCTTACATTCGTATTGAATTACCGACTCGAGGTGATCCTGAAGATTCTCTCCAACGCCCGGCAGGTCGTGAAGCACCTCTATACCGGCATTTTTTAATACGCTCGCTGGCCCGATTCCTGACAACTGCATGACATGGGGAGATCCAATTGATCCCGTAGACAGAATAACTTCTCGGCCAGCACGAACCTGTTGGGTCTGGCCATTTTTAATATATTCTATTCCAACAGCTTTCTTTCCTTCGAGAATCACACGCTTTGTGAGTGCGTTTATGATTACTGTTAGGTTTTTACGGTTTAGAACCGGCTTCAAATAGGCATTGGCAGTGCTACAACGAACGCCATCCTTGACGTTCATGTCCATTTTTGACATGCCTTCCTGGCGATAACCATTGTAGTCGTCCGTTACCCCATATCCTGCTTCCTCGCCGGCGCGGATGAATGCCTCATAGAGCGGGTTTTTCATGCCGCTGCCGTTGCATGAGTACAGAGGGCCATCGCCGCCTCGGTATTCATCAGCCCCATAGGCGCAGGTTTCCGATTTTTTG
Source organism: uncultured Thalassospiraceae bacterium (assembly GCA_964632795.1). GTDB lineage: Bacteria > Pseudomonadota > Alphaproteobacteria > Rhodospirillales > 2-02-FULL-58-16 > CAZWEZ01. The sequence continues at coordinate 20,832 of CAZWEZ010000047.1, forward strand.
AAATAGGGCAGGCAATCTCGATAAGCCCATCCCTTTGCGCCATGTTCTTCCCATCGATCGTAGTCGCAAGCGTTGCCACGAACGTAAATCATGCCGTTAATAGTCGATGAACCGCCTAGGGCCTTGCCTCGTGAAACGTCCGATCGGCGTCCATTCAGATGAGGTTCAGGTTCTGATAAGTAATACCAATTGTACTTCTTCATATTCATTGGATACTGGAGTGCCGTGGGCATCTGGATAAAGATGCTAGAGTCTTTGCCGCCGTATTCCACTAACAGAACCGAAATGTCGGCGTTTTCCGTAAGACGATTGGCTAATACGCAGCCAGCTGAACCTGCGCCAACGATGATGTAATCGAAAGTCTTGTTTTCCATGTCTGTGAACCCTCTCGCTAAGATAAGATATTTACTTGGTCACATACTCATAAACCAAAACAAGCAAGTCACATCAAGTGGTTATACGAAAATCACAAATCTGACATGTCGCCGCGCGGGCGTCAGCCAGCCGGCGGTGGCCAAGGCCGTCGGCGTTTCCTTTCGCGCAGTGCAGCGCATCTGGCAAGCCCATCGCCTCCAGCCCCACCGCATCCGCACCTTCAAGAAGTCCAACGACCCCGCCTTCGCCGAGAGGGTCGAGGACATCGTCGGCCTCTACATGAGCCCGCCGGTCCATGCCGTGGTGCTGTCGATCGACGAGAAGAGCCGGATCCAGGCGCTCGATCACACCGAGGGCGGCCTGCCCATGAAGCCCGGAAAATGCGGCACCATGACCCACGACTACAAGCGCCATGGCACGACCACGTTGTTCGCCGCTCGCAAACGGCTCAAACATAAGTTCAGCCACCCCAGATGTTCATTGCACCGGAGTCACAGGGATAAGCCTTTAGTATCATTTCAGCATAAATCCAAAAACCAAAAAATCCAAGAAATTATTGGTTCGTATTCCGTTCCTAATAGGGGAAATTCTGAGTGATTCTAGCCTGTTGACAATTTTCGTATGAACTGCAATGTATTGCATTGCTAACCACGTTGTGGCGCGTAGCGGGGGACTAGGCCAACCGCAGCGCCGCTAAATGTAAGGGCCTGTGCGTAAACGGGTCCGTTCTAGAACAGGGGTTGAAGAATGATATCCAAACGAATAGCGTTGATTGCGCTCGCTGTGGCCGGAATTTCCATTTCTTCCGGGACGGCGTCCGGACAGACTCCGGAATCATCTGACCCAATACTGTTTTCAGTCAGTGATTGGACAGGAGTCTTTGTCTCCTCGCATATAATGGGGGGAGTCCTTGAATCAATGGGATACAATGTTGAGTATCGGCAGGTTGATTATTTCGGCCAGTGGCCGGCTCTTGAGACCGGAGACCTGACGGCTTCCATGGAAATCTGGGGCACGACAGCCGGTCAAGTCCTAAAAAAGGAGCTGGCGACCGGGAAGGTCGTGGATCTCGGCGAAACTGGCATGAATGCGATCGAGGAGTGGTGGTATCCGCTATACGCCAAGGAAAAGTGCCCTGAATTGCCAGATTGGCGCGCCCTCTTGAAAGAAGATTGCGCAGCATCCTTTGCAACTCTCGAGACCTCGCCGAAAGGCCGCTATGTGGGTGGCCCCGCAGGCTGGGGCGGCTTTGACGAGGAACGCATAGAGGCACTCGGTCTTCCATTCGTCGTGCAGCACCCAGGTAGCGACACGGCGATGTTCGCCGAGCTCGAGGCCGCCTACCAGCGAAAGACACCTATCGTCCTTTGGGTCTGGAGCCCGCATTGGGCCCCATCGAAATACGAAGGTGAGTGGGTGGAGTTTCCGAAATACACAGACGCCTGCTATGAAGACCCAGCTTGGGGAATGAACCCCAATAAGAAATATGACTGCGGCAAGCCCAGAGGCTGGATCAAGAAGGTTGGCTGGGCCGAGGGTGAGAAAAAATGGCCCTGTGCCTATGAAGCAATGCGAAAATATACCATGGACGATGTGACCATGAGCGATCTTATCGGCAAGGTCGACCTTGATGGAGAGTCTATCGAAGACGTAACCAAGGAGTGGATCGACAACAACAAAAACGTCTGGGGGCCGTGGACAAGTTGCAGCAGCGGTAACTAGCGCACTGCCGGAAACCAGGTGCACCCCATCGACTGGCAGAGCCGCGCGACGCCGCGCTTCTGCCTGAACCTTCCGTCTGCGTCTGTGCTTGCACAGACGCAGACGAGTGGTTCACTCGATGGGCTTCCAGGAGTTTGGAAACAGTCGCATAATTCCGGTCTTCGTGAACGTTCCGAATGAGTCAGTGCACTGGATCGCGACTGGCGGGGGAAACAGCGGGGGCCGCTGGGTGCCTGGTTGTCTCCCCGCCCGCCCTGGCCGGGTGCTTCGGATAAATTCGGAGATAGATGTAGGTGTTCGTAAAAAGGCTCCATTGATTCCCTTTATGGGAAGCAGAGTCCTCGTAATCTTCGGAATTGGTGATCACTTGGATGGGCCCCAAAAGACAGATTCCTCTGGATCGGGCCACCGCCAATTGGCTGTGGTTGCTTGGATACTTCATAATTTTGTTGGCCATGTTATTGGGCGCCCGTGGGGGCTTGCCCTCCTGGGCAGTTAAATATCCCAACGAGCTTGTCGTGCCTTTCGATGTGTGGTTCGGAAGCGCTGTCGACTGGCTGGCCAATAGCTTCGATCTCGGACTGTTCACCTTCAAAGACCTTACCCGCGGGATCAGCAAAATCATCGAATGGATATCCGATGTCATAGACACAGTTCTTGTGAGTGGGTTTTCCTATCCTATAGGTGATCGATCAATCAACATTCCAGCCGTTTCATGGCTTGGAGTCGTCGGCTTCGCTACCTTTCTTGGATATTACAGGAAGGACTGGAAGTTGGCTTTACTGAGCGGCTCTTGCTTTCTGTACCTGGTTGTCTTCGGACAATGGTCCAGCGGTATGGAGACCTTGACATCGATAATCAGTGCTGTTCCGATCGGATTCGTAGTTGGAGTTCTACTGGGAATAGTCGCTTACCGTGTCCCCTGGTTCGATCGAGCCCTGACACCAGTGCTCGACCTGATGCAAACCGTTCCCGTATTTGCATATCTGGTTTTGGTTTTGACCCTATTTGGGTTTGGACCCACGGCGGCGATTCTGGTGACTGTCATATATGCCATGCCGCCCATGGTGCGGTGTACTACGCTTGCCCTCAAATTAGTTCCGCCTGAAATCATCGAATCCGGGCATATGATGGGCTGCACCAACTGGCAAATGCTTAGGGAGGTGTTGCTTCCTTCTGCCCGACCGATGCTGATCGTTGGTTTGAATCAGGTCATCATGCTTTCGCTGAATATGGTGATCATCGCATCAATGATCGGTGCCGGCGGACTCGGTTTCGATGTTCTGTTCTCATTGAAGCGCTTGGCACTGGGGCAGGGATTGGAAGCCGGCTTAGCCATCACGTTGCTTGCCATCGCGATCGATCATTTGAGCAAGAAGGAGAGCCGGGAAGGAACGGGGAATTCGGAAATTCCGGGTGTAACCAAGCAGATAAAGCCGTTCACTTTCTTGGCCGTCGGTCTTGGTATCCTGCTCATTCCAACGTTACTTGGTGAGGTCATCCCGGCAATCGGAAACTATCCAAAATCAATGGCAATAACAACAGGGAATTCTATTAATGAACTCGTAAAATGGATAAATATAGAATTTTACGATATTTTAACTTCTATGAAAAATACAATGCTTCTGTTTGTCTTATTACCTGTAAAAAAATTTCTTATATCCTTGCCTTGGTTCGCGGTCGTATTGCTGTTGGCGTTCGCCGGGTTTCAGCTCGGTGGGATGAGGCTGGCGCTTCTGGTGGCTGCCCTGTCCGTATTCATCGTAATCACCGGTCTATGGGAAAAGGCGATGATTACGGTCAATCTATGTGGCTTGTCGGTCGTACTGGCATGCGCTCTTGGAATCCCCATTGGCATTTGGGCGAGCCTCGACGATCGCGCTCGCCGAGTTATTATAGTCGTTATCGACACCTTGCAGACAATGCCGAGCTTCGTCTACTTGATCCCCGTCGTCATGCTATTCGGTATTGGCGATTTTCCAGCGATGATCGCGATCGTCGCCTACGCCGTCGCCCCGGCGGTTCGCTACACGGATCATGGTATCCGGAACGTTCCCGAAACGGTCGTCGAGGCCGCGCGGTCGATGGGCTGCACCGATTGGCAAATTCTTTGGTCGGTACAGATTCCAATCGCGATGCCCCAAATTATGCTCGGCGTGAACCAAACAATCATGATGGCGCTCAGTATGTTGGTGATCGCCGCGCTGGTTGGAACCAGCGGTCTGGGTCAGGAAGTCTTTATTGCCCTTAGCCATGCCGATCCTGGCCTGGGCATCGTCGCCGGCTTGTCGGTCGCCTTTATCGCAATCATACCGGACCGGATAATCGTTAGCTGGAGTTCTCGGAAAAAACGGGAACTCGGCCTTGCCTAATACCTGTGATCAAACCCCGGGGAGAAAGAAATTTCATGGTCAGCCGCCACATCCACTTCTCGCCGTTGTCCCTCTAAGCGCAGCTGCGCGCGCCACAGGACCACCTCAAGCAGACCCTCAGCTTATGAGTACACACCCTAGCCGGCATCCCCATGACGGGGCCGGCGGAGCCGTATTCGGATGGCCGCCGGTTCAGGTGGCGGAGCGCGACAACACCGCCTCCAGCGCCTCCTTCTCCTCGCCGGGGGAAAGCTCCGTAGGGAAGGTGGCCGGGACCTGGAGCGCGTCCTGGAGGCGCTCCAGGTAGTCCCGCGCGGTGATTTCCACCGCCCCGAACCGTTTCAGGTGATCGGTCACGAACTGGACGTCGAGCAGCGTGAAACCGCCGAGCGCCAGCCGGGCGACGAGGTGGACGAGCGCCACCTTGGAGGCCTCGGGGCGCCGCGAGAACATGCTCTCGCCGCAGAATGCGCCGCCCAGCGAGACCCCGTAGAGGCCGCCCGACAGCTCCCCCTCGCGCCAGCACTCGACGCTGTGGGCGAAGCCCAGGCGGTGGAGGCCGACGTAGGCGTCGATGATGTGGTCGTTGATCCAGGTCTCCCGGCGTCCCTCGCCGATCTCGGCGCAGGTCCTGACGACGGCCTCGAAGGCGGTGTCGGAGCGGACCTCGAAGGCGCCGCCGCGGAGCGCCCGGCGCAGGCGCCGCGGGACGTGGAAGGCGTCCAGCGGCAGGATGCCGCGGAGCTCGGGGTTGACCCAGAAGACATCCTCGGAGTCGCGGCTCTCGGCCATCGGGAAGATGCCGGCCCCATAGGCCCGGATCAGCAACTCGGGCGTCAGGTGACTAGGTTTGGTCCCCGCTCTGCTCATCGTTCAGGTCGACTCGACGAACTTCTCCAGCCACGTGTTGTCGTAATCGCCATTGATGAAGTCGGGCGCCGTCATCAGGCGGTTGTGCAGCGGGATGGTGGTCTCGATGCCGTCGATGACGTACTCGTTGAGCGCCCGGCGCAGCCGCATCAGGCACTCGTTGCGGTTGGCCCCGTGGGTGATCAGCTTGGCGATCAAGCTGTCGTAGTGGGGTGGCACCCGGTAGCCCGAATAGAGCCCCGAATCGACCCGTACCCCGAGACCGCCGGGGGCGTGATAGACGCCGATCACTCCCGGCGAGGGGACGAAGGTGTCGGGGTTCTCGGCGTTGATCCGGCATTCGATGGCGTGGCCGGAGAAGTGGACGTCGTCCTGGCCGTAGCCCAGCGGCGCCCCGGCCGCCGTGCGCACCATCTCGCGGACCAGGTCGATGCCGCAGATCATCTCGGTCACCGGGTGTTCGACCTGGAGCCGGGTGTTCATCTCGATGAAATGGAATTCGCCGTCCTGGTAGAGGAACTCCATGGTGCCGACGCTGCGGTAGCCGATGGAGCGCACCGCCTCGACGGACAGGCGGCCGATCTCCTGGCGGCGATCATCGTTGAGGGCCGGCGAGGGGGCCTCCTCCAGCAGCTTCTGGTGGCGGCGCTGCAGGGAGCAGTCGCGTTCGCCGAGGTGGATCACGTTGCCGTAGAGGTCGGCCAGCACCTGGACCTCGATGTGGCGCGGCTTGTCGAGGTACTTTTCCAGGTACACATCGCCGTTGCCGAAGGCGGCCTCGGCCTCGATACGGGTGGTCTTCAGGACGCGGCGCAGTTCGTCGGGGGACTTTGCGACCTGCATCCCCTTTCCGCCGCCCCCGGCGGCGGCCTTGACCAGCAGCGGATATCCGATGTCCCGGGCCGCGGCCAGGGCCTCCTCGGCGTCGCATACCGGCCGGTCGGTACCGGCGACGACGGGGAGTCCCGCCTCGCTGACGATCCTTTTGGCGGCGATCTTGTCGCCCATCAGGCGGATGTGTTCGGGCGACGGGCCGATGAAGACGAAGCCGTGTTCCTCGACCATCGCCGCGAAGTCGGCGTTCTCGGCCAGGAACCCGTATCCGGGATGGATGGCGTTGGCGTTGCTGATCGTCGCCGCGGTCAGGATCGCCGAGATGTTGAGGTAGCTGTCGCGCGCCGGCGGCGGGCCGATGCAGATCGCCTCGTCGGCCAGGCGCACGTGCATGGCGTCGACGTCGGCGGTCGAGTGCACGGCCACCGTGCGGATGCCCATCTCCCGGCACGCCCGCAGGATGCGCAGGGCGATCTCACCGCGGTTGGCGATCAGGACCTTTTCGAACATCTCTAGTCGATGATCATCAAGGGCTCGCCGAACTCCACCGGCGTGCCGTTGCCGATCAGGATCTGGGCCACCTTGCCGGCCCGGGGCGCCTTGATCTGGTTGAACACCTTCATCGCCTCGATCAACAACAGGGTGTCCCCCTCGTCGACCGTGTCGCCGACCTTGACGA
>CAZWEZ010000048.1:0-27263 GCA_964632795.1 uncultured Thalassospiraceae bacterium
CCGGCGGCACGCCGAGGCGATCTCTATGGGTCATTATCAGTGCCCCTTGGTATCACCGCTCGAGGTCGCCTTCCAGGTTCTGCGCCACCTCGGTATCGGCAAGGCGCAGGCGGTAGACCTGAAGGTTCTCGAGGACCCTCTGCACGTAGTTGCGGGTCTCCTCGAAGGGGATCATCTCGACCCAGTCGATGGCGTCGACGTCCTTGCCCCGGGGGTCGCCGTTGTTGCGGGCCCACTTTCGAACCCGCGACGGACCCGCGTTGTAGGCGGCCAGGGCCATGATGTAGGAGCCCTTGAACTCCTTGATCAGGCCGGCCAGGTAGATCTGGCCGAGGATCAGGTTGTAATCGGCATCGGAGGTCAGGCGGCTCTTGGAATAGGGGAGCTTGTTGTTGCGCGCCACCCGGTAGGCGGTGCGGGGCAGCAACTGCATCATGCCGCGGGCCCCGGCATGGCTCACCGCCTCGGGGTAATAGGCGCTTTCCTGGCGGATCATGGCCAGGACCAGGGGCACCTCGACGGGATAGGGGTCGGGGCCGCTCGACACCCGAGGGGGTATCAGCGCCGGATACCCGGCCTGGATCAGCACGCGGCCTTCGCGGCTCGACTTCTTGGCCACCGCGATCGCCAGGTCGGGGCGGCCGATGGCCCTCGCCAGTCTGCCGCTCAGCGCCCGCCATTCGGGGCTCTTCCCGGCCGAACTCAGGGCGATCGCGAATTGCCGCAGGTAGCCCTTGCTGCCAGCCTCGCTCAGGATCCGCATCGCCCGTGACAGCTCGTGTTCCATGAACGCCTTGGTCAGGGCGGGGCCGGGTTGGGGATCGGGGGGCAGCCGGATGCCGCGCCCCGGCCTGAGACGGGCCTCGGCAAGCTGTCCGTAATAGACGGTCGGGCGCTTGGCGGCGATCCGGTACCACAGGTCGGCCTCCTTGGCGTCCTTCATCGTCTCGGCGGCGCGGGCCGCCCAGTAGGCCCCCCGGGCGCGGCTGACCGGATACTTGACGGCTTCGAACATCCTCACGAAGTGGCCCTTGGCGATTTCAGGGTCGTCGAGGAACCGAAGGGCGATCCACCCGGCCAGCCATTCGGCCTCGGCGAATTCCGCGCCCTCGGCGAGACGGTGGTCCTTGACGATGCGATAGGCTTCGGAAACATGGCCCTTCTTGAGGGCGCGGCGGGCCAAGATGGCGCGTTCCGTCCACCATTTGTCGGGCCGCAGAAGATCGTCGGGCGGCTTGACGAGAAGCTCCATGGCCGACGCGTCGCGGCCCTTGCGCCGCCGCCAGCGCAGCCGTTCGTAGATCAGGCCGGGGTGGTTCCTCAGCCGCTCGGGAACCCGGGCGATGGCCCGGTCCACATTGCCCTGCCGGCGTCCCAGCAACAGCCGGGCCTCGCCCAGCGCCCGGTCCGCCGGCTTGAGTTTCCCCAACATGCGGCGCACCGGCCAGTTGCGGCCTTCCCACAACAGCCGGTCGAGACGCTTCAGGTGGTCGCCGTAGGTCAGCAGCCGGCGGTAGCGCTTGTAGAAAGCCCGCTCCTGGCGCTTGCCGAAGTTGCCCAGGAGCCACGCCTCGCGGACCGCTTCGCGGCCCTCCTCCTTGCGGCCGGTGGCCAGCAGGGCGGCGCCGTACCGGATCCGGCCGTCGGTGGTGATCGGCGGGTTGTCGAGGAACCACGACAGGACCGCCTGGTCGGGGGTCTTGGCGGTCATCCCCTCTTCGAGGCGGCGTCGAAGCCGGTCCAGGCCTGGCCACTGCGGGTTGTCGATGATGAAACCGGCGATCTTGGACAGCCTGACCCCGGAATTGGCCCTGGTCATCCGCAACCAGCGGATGATCTTGCCGGCCAGGGGGTCCTCGAGGCGGCCGGAAATGCGCTGGGCGACCGCCCAATTCCCGGACTCGGCGGACCGGAAGGCGGCCTTGGCCAGGCGCTTGTCTTGCGGCGACAGAACCCCCGCCTGGACCCCGGTCCCCCACCCCAGGGCGGTGGTGGCGGCGATCAGGATGATCGCCAGGCGTCCGGGCCACAAACCTTTCGATCCGTACATGCCGGGCGACTGTACGCCGGCCCGGGCACGACGACAAGCCACGCCGGGCGGGTCCGCCGTCGGACTCCTCGGCCCCGGCTTGCCGCGGCAGGCCTCTTGAGGGTATGTTCGAGGACCCCGCACGCCATCGTGCTTTCGGGGAAGCCTAGGGAGGAAGCCATGTTCAAGGGATCCATCACCGCCCTGATCACGCCGTTCAGCGATGGCGCGGTGGATAAATCGGCCTACCAGTCCTTCATCGACTGGCAGATCGAGCAAGGCAGCGACGGCCTGGTTCCCTGCGGCACCACCGGCGAATCGCCGACCCTGAGCCACGAGGAGCACATGCGGGTGGTCGAGATGTGCATCGAGGCGGCGCGCGGCCGGGCTCCGGTGATCGCCGGCACCGGTTCCAACTCCACCGAGGAGGCGATCATGCTTTCCCGCCACGCCAGGGACGCCGGGGCCGATGCCTGCCTGTTGGTGACCCCGTACTACAACAAACCGACCCAGGAAGGCCTGTACCGGCACTACAAGGCCATCCACGACGCCGTCGGCCTGCCGATCATCATCTACAACATCCCCGGGCGCAGCGTCGTCGACATGTCGGTCGAAACCATGGCCCGGCTGGCCAAGCTGCCCAAGATCGTCGGGGTCAAGGACGCCACCCAGGACCTGACCCGGCCGATGCGCACCCGCCTGGCCATCGGCAAGGATTTCTGCCAGTTGTCCGGCGAGGACGGGACCGCGATTCCGTTGCTGGCCGGGGGCGGGCACGGCTGCATCTCGGTGAGCGCCAACATTGCCCCGAAAATGTGTTCCGACATGCAACGGGCCTGGCGCGAGGGCGACATGAAGACGGTGATGGAGCTTCAGGACAAGCTGATGCCGGTGCACATGGCCCTGTTCTGCGAAACCAGCCCGGGGCCGGTGAAGTACGCCGCCCACCTGCTCGGCAAGTGTTCTCCGGAGACCCGGCTGCCCCTGTGCGAGATTTCAGACGCCAGCAAGGAGCACGTCAAAAGGGCCCTGACCGGGGCCGGGCTCCTGTCCTGAGCCGTCGGGGACGGTCGCCGGCCGATGGCGCGCAAGAAAAAGAAGAGCACTCCCGGCAACGTCGTGGCGCGCAACCGCAAGGCGCGCCACAACTACCGCATCGAGGAGGTGTTCGAGGCCGGGATCGTGCTGGCCGGCTCCGAGGTCAAGTCCCTGCGCCAGGGGCGGGGCTCGATCTCCGAGTCCTATGCCGGCGAAAAAGGGGGGGAACTCTACCTGTTCGCGTCCCATATACCGGAGTACGAAGCGGCCAGCAGCTTCAACCACGACCCCCGGCGGCCGCGCAAGCTGTTGATGCGCAAACGCCAGATCGGCCGCCTGATCAGCGCCGTCCAACGCAAGGGAATGACCGTGATCCCGCTGTCCGTCTACTTCACCCCCAAGGGCATCGCCAAGGTCGAGCTGGCGCTGGCCCACGGCAAGCACGCCTACGACAAGCGGGCGGCCAGCAAGGACCGTGACTGGAAGCGCGACAAGGCCCGGCTGATGCGCGACAAGGGGTAATACCAGTGGACGGAGCGGACGAGGCCGGAAGGGGACTGATCAATCGGAAACTGATCGCGGCCAAACAGTCGTGGGCCCGCCGGGGACGGCGTCCCGGCCGGGACGGGGAGGGCCCCGGCGGGGCCGGGCGGCTGCCGCCCGGACAGCGCCTGACCAGGGACTGGCCGGTGCTGGACCTGGGCGTGCAGCCCGACATCCGGACCGAGGACTGGTCGCTGGGCGTCTCCGGGCTGGTCGCCAACCCGCTGTCATGGGACTGGGCGGCCTTCATCGACCTGCCCCAGGTCGAGACGACCTCCGACATCCATTGCGTGACCTCCTGGTCACGCTATGACAACCGCTGGCGCGGGGTCGCCGCCCGGACCCTGCTCGACGCCGTGAAACCCAAGCCCGAGGCCCGTTTCGTGGTCTTCCACGGCCATGACGGCTACACCACCAACGTGCCCCTGGAGCATTTCGCCGCCGAAGACGCGCTGTTGGCCCACAGTTGGCGGGGCGAACCCCTGAGCCGCCAGCACGGCGGCCCGGTGCGGGTCGTCATCCCCAGCCTCTATTTCTGGAAGAGCGCAAAATGGGTGCGCCAGGTGACCTTCCTCGACAAGGATGCCCCGGGGTTCTGGGAGGCCCGCGGATACCACGACGTCGGCGATCCGTGGAAAGAGGACCGCTACCGCTGATACCAGAGGTCCTCGATTTCCCGTGGCCGCGGGCTCAGCGTTTGGTGAACTGCCGGTCGCCGAACAGGGCGTCGCGCGCCTTGTCGTCCAGCTTGCCGGGATCGCCGCGCCGCTCGGCCAGCACGGCGAGACCCTTTTGCACCGCCGGACGGGCGTCGATGGCCTCGAACCAGCGTTTGACGTTGGGGAAGTCGTCCAGGTCCTGGCCCTGGCGTTCGGGTGACCGGGTCCAGGGGAAACAGGCCATGTCGGCGATCGAATAGTCCCCGGCCAGATACTCGGCTTCGCCCAGGCGGCGGTCCATGACCCCGTACAGGCGGCCGGTTTCCATGGTGTAGCGCTCGATGGCGTAGGGGACCTGCTGGGGGGCGTACTGGCGGAAGTGATGGGCCTGGCCGAACATCGGCCCGACCCCGCCCATCTGGAACATCAGCCACTGGATGGTCTGGAATCGCTCCCCCGCCGGGGTCGGCAGGAAACGGCCCGTCTTTTCGGCCAGGTAGAGAAGGATGGCCCCCGATTCGAACAGGCCGTAGGGCTTGCCGTCCGGTCCCTGGCGATCGACGATGGCCGGAATCCGGTTGTTGGGGCTGATCTTCAGGAACTCGGGATCGAATTGGTCTCCGGCGCCGATGTCGATCGGGATCACCTCGTAGGGCAGGCCGGTCTCCTCGAGCATGATCGAGACCTTGTATCCGTTCGGCGTCGGCCAGGTGTAGAGATCGATCATCCGTGCAGCTCCTGGTTGGTGTTTTCCTTGCCGATGCGCTCGCTGGCCCGGCTGATCCGCCGGCGCAGCTCCGGGTATTCGGCGACCACCGGGAAGTGGGGGAATTCCTCGATCACGTTGTCCGGGGCGCGGAACAGGATGCCGACGTCGGCCTCCTCCAGCATCGCCGTGTCGTTGTAGGAATCGCCGACCGCGATGACCTTGAAATTCAAGCCGCGGAAGGCCTTGACCGCCTGGAGCTTGTGGTTCGCCAAGCGCAGGCGGTAACCGGCGACCCGGCCCCCGCCGTCGATGCTGAGGCGATGGCAGAACAGGGTCGGCCATTGGAGTTGGCGCATCAGCGGTTGGACGAATTCGTAGAAGGAATCGGTGAGGACCACCAACTGGTAACGGCTGCGCAGCCAGTCGACGAAGTCCAGCGCCCCGTCCAGCGGCCCCATGGCCTCGATCACCGCCTGGATGTCGGACAGCTTGAGGCCGTTCTCCTCCAGCAGCCGCAGGCGCTGGGCCATCAGGGCGTCGTAGTCCGGAACCTCGCGGGTGGTGGCGCGAAGGGCGTCGATGCCGGTGCTCTTGGCGACGTTGACCCAGATCTCCGGGACCAAGACGCCCTCCAGGTCGAGACAGACGATCTCCACGCCCGGTTCTCCTTTGCAATGTCCGCCAGCGGTATAGCAAGCCGAAGGGAGGGACGGCAAATGGGAAGTTTCAGTCTCCCAGCAGAGCGACGGTGTTTTCGACCACGGATTCGAACATGGCCTCGGTGAGCCGGCCGGTGTTGGTGTTGTAGCGCGAGCAGTGGTAACTGTCGGCGAGCAGCGGCCCGGGGTCCAGACGATGGACGGCGCCGTGGCGGAAGGGGTGGGCGGCCTTCTTCACGCCCAGCGCCGACAGCACGGCGCCGTGGGCGACGGTGCCCAGGGCGAGGATCGCCGCGAGGTCGGGCAGCGAGGCGATCTCGGCAGCCAGGAAAGGCCGGCAGGCCGCCACTTCCGCGGCTATCGGCTTGTTTTTGGGAGGAACGCATCTGACGGCGTTGGTGATCCGGCAACCGGTCAGACGCAGGCCGTCGTCGGCCCTGGCATCGTACGAACCTTCGGCCAGGCCGGCCTCGAGCAGGGTCCGGAACAGCAGTTCGCCGGCGAAATCGCCGGTGAAAGGCCGTCCCGTGCGGTTGGCGCCGCGCAGTCCCGGCGCCAGCCCGACGATCAGCAATCTCTCCTTGTCGCCGGCGAACGGCGGAACCGGCGCGTTATGCCAGTCGGCGAAGGCGGCGCGGTTGGCCAGGCGGAAGTCGGCCAGGCGCGGGCATCCCGGGCAATCGCGTCCGGGAATAAGGACCGCTGGTGTCAAGCCGTCTCCAGGTGGGGATGAGGGTCGTCCAACTCGGGCTCGTCGGGCTCGCTCTCCTCAGTCCGGTCTTCCAGGAGGCGGGAGATCAACGGCTGAAGGTCCTGCAGCTCGATGAAGACGTCGGCCTGGCGGCGCAACTCGTCGGCCACCATGGGCGGTTGCGAGCGCAGGGTGCTGACGATGGTGACGCGGACGCCCTTGTTCTGGATCGCCTCGACCAGCCGGCGGAAGTCGCCGTCGCCGGAAAAGATGGCGATATGGTCCAGGTGGTCGGCCATTTCCATGGCGTCGATGGCCAGTTCGATGTCCATGTTGCCCTTGATCTTGCGCCGCCCGGTGGTGTCGGTGAATTCCTTGGTCGGCTTGGTGACCATGGTGTAACCGTTGTAGTCCAGCCAATCGACCAGCGGCCGGATCGGCGAATATTCCTGGTCTTCCAGCAGTGCGGTATAATAGAAGGCCCGAATCAGGGTGCCTTGGGAGGCGAACAACTCGAGAAGCCGCTTGTAGTCGATGTCAAACGACAGGGCACGGGCCGCGGCATAGAGGTTGGAGCCATCGATGAAAAGGCCAATACGTTCGTTCGGATAAAAATTCATCTTGAAAATCCTTTTGAAACAATCGACTGCAACAATATGTCCGAGGCCTGTGGAAATTGGGAGACACGCCCCGATCTTTCTATAGGTAGGCTGGCCGGATGACGTTCGCAAGGGAGAAATGGAGATTCCCGCGGTGATTCATATCGCCATCGGCGCCAACCTTCCCTCGTCCCACGGACCGCCGCGGGCGACCTGCGCCGCCGCCCTCTCGGCCATGGATGGCAACGGCCTGCGGGTGGTGCGGCGATCGCGCTGGTACCGCAGCGCCCCGGTGCCTCCATCCGCCCAGCCCTGGTACGTGAACGGCGTCGCCGAAGTGGAAACCGACCTGCCTCCCGCCGGGTTACTGGAATTCCTGCTCGACACGGAGGCCGGGTTCGGGCGCCGCCGCCCCGGGCCCGACGCCCCGCGAACCCTCGATCTGGACCTTCTCGCCGTCGGCGACCTGGTGACCGGTCCCGGCGAGGAGCTCCATCTTCCCCATCCCCGGATGCACCGACGGGCCTTCGTCCTGCTGCCCCTGGCCGAACTGGCGCCCGATTGGGTCCACCCGGTTTCGGGACTGCGCATCGACCGCCTGATCGCCGACCTGCCGCCCGGCCAGATCGCCGAACCGATTGACGAGGAGAGATGAAATCGACCCCGGCCCGGCTCGGCTTGCTGATCCTGGCCGCGCCGGTCATCGATTCCGCCCTCTTCCGCGGCCCTCCCGATGGCGAGGAAGATGACGATCGGCTCGATTTCATGGATCGGCAGTGATGTTCTTGTAGACCACGATCATCTCGGCCAAGTTCGATACGTTGAGCTTGCGCTTGATGTTGGCGCGGTGGAATTCGACGGTGCGTGCGCTGACCCCGAGTTCTTCGGCGATCACCTTGTTGGTCCTGCCCTTGATCAGCATGGAATAGATCTCGCTTTCCCGCCTGGTCAGGGATCCGAACAGGGACGCCCGTCCCAATTGGCTGAGTTTATTGGCTTTTTGTAAGGCGATTTCGATATTCTTGCGCTCGGTGATGTCCTTCACGGTACCTTCGAAATGGCGGATGCCTTTTCCCTCGGTGCGGACCGCCCGGGCGTTCTCGGAGATCCAGATGGCGGTTCCGTCCTTGCACCGCACCATCGCCTCGTTGTTCTGGAAGCGGCCGTATTTCTTCAGCTTTTTCAGGATTTTCGCCCGCATCGTCGGATCGACGTAGAAGTGTCGTTCGATGCTCTTGACCCTCCTCAGGAAATCCTTGGGCGAATCGTAGCCCAGCATCCGGACCAGGGCCGGATTGACGTTGATGAAGTGCCCCTCGGGGACTGACTGGAAGATCCCTTCGGGAGAGCTTTCGAACAGCCTGCGGTAATTCTCCTCGGCTTCGCTCAACGCCCCTTCGGTCCTCTTGAGCTCGGTGATGTCGGTTCCGATGGTGAATGTGCCGCCATCACTGGTCTTGTAGTCGTGGATCAATATCCAGCGGCCGTCTCGGTCCTGGAACACAATGGGATCTTTCCGCTTTCGGTGAATTTCGGTTCGCTCGCGAACCCATTCCTCGACCCGGCCCCGAGTCTGAAGGATGTGCCCCCTCTCGGCAATCGCGTTTATCAACACCTCGTAGGGCGTGCCGGGAACCAGCAGCTCTTCGACTTCGGAATACCTTTCCAGGAACTTGCTGTTGCAAAGCACGAAGCGGTCATCGGCATCGTACAGGACCACCCCGTCGGCAATGCTTTCGATGGCGTCGGTCAATTGATGTTCGGAGCGAATGGCGCGAGCCTCGCTTTCCCTCAGCGCCTCCTCGGCCCGTTTGCGTTCGGTGATGTCGAGAATCTGGGCGATAATTGACATCGGGTTGCCTTTGCCATCGCGAAGAACGGAAACGCCCATCCGCACCCAGACGATGGAACCGTCCTTGTGGATGTAGCGCTTTTCGAAAAGGTAGTTCTTGATCTTGCCGGCAAGGAGCCGCTCGTCGTTTCTCTCGGCCATTGCCACGTCGTCGGGGTGGGTAATGTCCCGCCAGTTCATGCGGAGAAACTCTTCCTCCGAATACCCGAGCATGTCGCAAAATGCCTGGTTGACCGTCAGGTAGCCGCCGTCGAGCGCATGGAGGACAATCCCCGCGGCGCTTGTCTCGAAGATACCCCTGAACCTCTCCTCGCTTTCCCTCAGCGCCGCCTCGGCCCGTTTGCGTTCGGTGATGTCGGTGCAGGCCACCAGCAACCGCGGTTCGTCGTCGAGTTCGATGATATCTCCGGTCAACAGCATCGTCCTGACATCGCCGCTCTTGGTAATTATCTCCGCCTCGAATTCGCGGAACGATCCGTCCTGTCTTATTCTCTCGACGAAGACCGAACGTTGGTTCAAATCGGCCCACAGACCGACCTCCCGGATCGGCTTGCCGATGACCTCGTCCCGCTCGTAGCCCGTCACCGAAAGCCATTTCGCGTTGACGTCGTAGAGAAGGCCGTCGTCGATCCTGGCGATGGCGATCGAGATCGGGCTGGCATGAAACGCCTTGGAAAAACGGTCCTCCGATTTTTTCAGTTCCTCCTCGGTCTGCTTGCGCTTGGTGATCACTTCCGAGAACGTGATGATACCGCCGATCTCGCCGCCGCTTTTCCGCCACGGATGAGTCTCCCATCGCACCCAATCGATCGTTCCATCCGCACGAACGAATGTATCCTCCTCGCATTTTTCCACGGCCCCGGCCAAACAACGTTTGTTGATAGCCTTCCAGCGCTCGGGAGTATCCGGGAACACTTCGTAATGGAGGCGTCCGATGACGTCCTGTTCGTCCACGCCATAGTCGGTAAGCCACCGCCGGCTGTGCTCGAGGTAGCGCATGTCGGTGTCGAACATGGCGACGGCGGCCGGGGTGTGGCTGATGAACAGGCGAAGCAACTCTTCGTTCTCCCTCAGCGCTTCCTCGGCCCGTTTGCGTTTGGTGATGTCCCTTACCGAGGCTTCGTAATGCAGGACTTCGCCGTCGTCGCCGCGCACCGTGCGGCTGTCGTGGGACAGCCTGACGATGGTTCGGTCCTTGCGCCGCCAACGGACCACACCGCCTCGGAGCACGTCGTGTTTCTCCAATTGTTCCAGATGTCGCCTGCGATCCTCGGGCGAGGTGTAGAGTTGGCCGCCGATGTCGGTGACGTCGGCCATCAGCTCCTTGGGCGTTCGGTAGCCGAGGATGTCGGCCAACGCCTGATTGGAACTGAGGAAGCGGCCTTCGGGGGTCGCCCGGAAGACGCCTTCGGCGATGGCGCCGCCGTCCTGTCCTTCCTTGTCGTTGCTCACGTTCTGACTCCCGCCAAGAAATCCCTGGGAGCGTTTATTCGGATGTTTGAGAGTTGAAATGGATATGAACCCGATCAGCCACCGATGTAACCTGTGGAAGGCCACTAGGTATAGGATTTTCCCGTTTCACTTTCAAGGGCCGACCCGACGGCGAATTCCCGGAGCAAATATCTTGCCTTATGTTGCTGTGCAACATATATAATCTCCGTTCATTCGCCTTTCCTTCCTGTCCGGTGGAGACCGCCTGATGGCCCGAGTTACCGTCGAAGACTGCGTTACCAAGGTTCCCAACCGCTTCGAGCTGGTCATGATGGCCGCCCAGCGGTCGCGCAACATTTCCGCCGGCTCCCCGCTCACCCTTGAGCGCGACAACGACAAGAACCCGGTGGTCGCCTTGCGCGAGATCGCCGAGGAGACCATCGAACTCAAGGAGCTCAACAACACCCTGGTCAGGAGTCTCCAGAAGCACGTCGAGATGGACGAACCGGAAGAGGACGAGATGGACCTCGACGCCATCCAGTTGGCACTCGGCGGGGAGGGCGATGGAGATGGAGATGAGGCCTCCGCGCAGGCGGACGGCGCGGGAGAGGGGGCCGGGAACGAGGGCGATGCCGGGGCCCAGGAAAAGGGCATCGAGATCGAGGCCAAGAAACCCGTCGAGGATTCCAGCTTGGAATCCGCCGAAAAGGAAGAGGCCTAGTACCGACCCCGCGGCCCGCGACCGCCATGGATTGACTGAGATCCGGTTGGGGCGATCCACATGATCCGTCAGTTCGAACTCGTCGAACAGGTGATGTCCTACGACCCGGGCGCCGACGAGGACGCCCTCAACCGCGCCTATGTCTTCGCCATGAAGGCCCACGGCTCGCAGAAACGGGCCTCGGGGGATCCCTTCTTCTCCCACCCCCTGGAGGTCGCCGGCATCCTCACCGGCTACAAGCTGGACGGGGCGTCCATCATCACCGCCCTGCTCCATGACGTGATCGAGGACACGACGGCCACCCTGGAGGAGATCGAAGACCATTTCGGCGCCGAGGTGGCCAACCTGGTGGACGGGGTCACCAAGCTGACCCGCATCGAGCTCCAATCGGACCACGTCAAGCAGGCCGAGAACTTCCGCAAGCTGGTGCTGGCGATGTCGGAGGACATCCGGGTCCTGTTGATCAAGCTGGCCGACCGGCTGCACAACATGCGCACCCTTCATTACATCGACAACGTCGACAAGCGGCGCCGGATCGCCCTGGAGACCATGGAAATCTTCGCTCAGCTGGCCGAACGCATCGGCATGCAGGAGATGAAGGGCGAACTCGAGGACCTGGCCTTCGCCGAGCTCAATACCGAAGCCCGCAATTCCATCCTCAGGCGGCTCAAGTTCCTCCGCGAGCAGGGCGGCGCCCTGGTCACGCGGATCCTCGAACAGCTGGATACCACCCTGTCCGGGGCCGGGATCAAGGCCCGGGTCTTCGGCCGCGAGAAGAAGTCCTATTCGGTGTGGCGCAAGATGCAGCGCGACAACGTCGGTTTCGAACAACTCGCCGACATCATGGCCTTCCGGGTGATCGTCGATACCGTCGAGGACTGCTACCAGACCCTGGGCGTGATCCACGGCGCCCATTCGGTGGTTCCCGGGCGCTTCAAGGATTACATCAGCACCCCCAAACCCAACGGCTACCGGTCCCTGCACACGGTGGTCTTCGGGCCCGAGCGCCAGCGCATCGAGTTGCAGATCCGGACTTCCGAGATGCACGAGGTGGCCGAACACGGGGTCGCCGCCCACTGGTGCTACAAACAGGGCACCGACAAGACCGACGGACGCCAGTACCGCTGGCTGCGCGAGCTGTTGGATATCCACGAACACGCCACCGGTCCCGAGGATTTCCTGGAACACACCAAACTGGAGATGTTCCAGGACGAGGTGTTCTGCTTCACGCCCCGGGGCGACCTCATCAACCTGCCGCTGGGGGCGACCCCGGTCGACTTCGCCTACGCCGTCCATTCGGAGGTCGGGGACTGCTGCGTCGGGGCCAAGATCAACGGCCGCATGATGCCGTTGCGCTCCAAGTTGCGGAACGGCGACCAGGTCGAGATCATCACCTCGAAGGCGCAAACCCCGTCGCCGACCTGGGAACGGTTCGTCGTCACCGGCAAGGCGCGGGCCCGGATTCGCCGTTTCATCCACTCCCAGGAACGCGAGCAATACCTGAAATTAGGCCGCGCCATCCTCCACAAGGCCTTCCGCGAGGAGGGCTACGAGCTGACCGACAAGGCCCTGGACGGGGTGCTGAAGATCTTCAAGCAGGGCAGCGTCGACGACCTCGTGGCCAACGTCGGCAGCGGCAACCATACCGGCCGAGAGGTGGTGGCGGCCGTGTTCCCGGGGATCAAGGCCAAGGACAGGGCGAAGGCCGACAACGTGGTGTCGTTGACCCGGGCCCGGGGCAGGCAGGCCAAGGCCAAGGCCAAGGCCGGCGCGATCCCCATCAAGGGCCTGATCGACGGCATGGCGGTGCATTATGCCGGCTGCTGCCATCCCCTGCCGGGCGAGCGAATCGTCGGCATCATCACCACCGGCAAGGGAGTCACCATCCACACCATCGATTGCGAGACGCTGGAGAGCTTGGCCGACGCCCCCGAGCGCTGGCTCGACGTCTCCTGGCAGATCGACAGCGAAACCCCCGACATTCATGTCGGGCGTGTCCATCTGACGGTCCTCAACGCGCCGGGAAGCCTGGGCGACCTGTCGACGGTGATCGCCAAAAACGAGGGCAACATCTCAAACCTCAAGATCACCAACCGGTCGCCGGATTTCTTCGACATGCTGATCGATATCGAGGTCCGGGACATCAAGCACCTGACCAACATCATCGCCGCCTTGCGGGCGACCTCGGCGATCAATTCGATCGACAGGGCCCGGGGGTAATATCTTCTCGGCGAGCCGCCGATTGTCCTATAGTCGCCCGATGTTTCTCCGCCGAAGAAAACTGGCCCTGCCCGAGCGGTTGCGCGACTTCGTCTGGCCGCGTTCGGGGTGGCGGCGGTTCACCAGGTACGCCTTTCACCGGATGGCCCGTCTTCCCGGCTCGCCCCAGTCCATCGCCGCCGGCTTCGCCTTCGGCGCCGCCATTTCGTTTACCCCCTTCGTCGGCCTCCATTTCGTGTTGGCCGCCATCATGGCGTGGCTGGCCAGGGTCAATGTCGTGGCCTCGGCGGTCGGCACGGCGGTGGGAAACCCGTGGACTTTTCCGTTCATTTGGATTTGGGTATACGAACTGGGCATCTGGATGGGAGGAGGCAACGAGTCAGCGGCGGCCGCGAGCCTGGATTTCGCCGGTATCTTCGGCGCCGTCCTGGACGCCTTGCTGAGTCTGAACTTCGCCTACCTGGTGGAGGTCGCCGGACCCGTCTTGTGGCCGATGCTGGTGGGAAGCATCCCCACCTTCGTCGTCGTCTGGCTGGCCTTTTATTTCTCCATCAAGCCGATGGTCGCCGACTACCAGGCCCGCCGGGTCCGCCGCCGGCACCGGCGGCGCCGGACCAGGAAACAGGAGACGCAATGAATACTAGTGGCCTATATCATCTAAATTGCACCCCTACGACGGCGTTGCGAGGCTTCCGGCTAGGAGCGCGTCGCGCCGTGGTGCCAACCCACCACAAGCGGCGCGCGACGACGTCCGGAAGCCTCGCAACGCCGCCCCCTGGGGGTTCCGGGGGACACCCCCGCTCCCCCGGAGGGTCGCTTTTCCCGCTTCCTCGGGGGTCGCGGGGGCGCCCCCCGCATTTAAAATCGGGGGGACACCCCCCGGGGGGCCCCCGGGGCGTCGGAAGGGCTTGCCGATGGGCCGCCATCGCCCGCGCCCTCCCTCCTGCCGAGGAAACGGGAAAAGCGATCGTTGGGGGGCAATTCAGATGATACAGGCCACTAGGCATCTGCGCCTTGGCGTGAATATCGATCACGTGGCCACCATCCGCAACGCCCGGGGTGGTCGCCATCCCGATCCGGTGCGCGCCGCCGAGCTGGCGGTGCGGGCCGGCGCCGACGGCATCACCGCGCACTTGCGCGAGGACCGCCGCCACATCTCCGACGACGACATCACCCGCCTCATCCAGGGCATCGAGGTTCCCCTGAACTTCGAGATGGCGACCACCGAGGAGATGCTCGAGATCGCCCTTCGCCACAAACCCCACGCCGCCTGCATCGTCCCCGAGAAGCGCCAGGAACGGACCACCGAAGGGGGGCTCGACGCGGTCGGGGGGGGCGCTCACCTGACATCCTACATCACGGCGTTGCGGGAGGCGGGAATCCGGGTTTCCCTGTTCGTCGAACCGGACCCGGCGCAGCTCGACGCGGCGCGCGCCCTGGGCGCCCCGGTGGTCGAACTGCACACCGGCGCCTACTGCGACGCCGAGGGCAGCGAACGGGACGCCCAGTTCCGACGCCTCGTCGAGGCGGCCGCGCACGCCGGAAAAATCGGCCTCGAATGCCACGCCGGCCACGGGCTGACCTTCGACACCGTCAAGCCGGTCGCCGCCATCGCCGCCATCGCCGAGTTGAATATCGGCCATTTCCTGGTCGGCGAAGCCATCTTCGTCGGCCTGGAAAACAGCATCAAGCGGATGCGGGCGCTGATGGACGAGGGGCGCGCGGAATCCTAGCGATGATCATCGGCATCGGCACCGATCTCGTCGACATCCGCCGCATCGAACGGACCCTGGAACGGTTCGAGGGCCGGTTCAGGGACCGCATCTTCACCGTGACCGAACGCGCCAGGGCCGACCGCCGGCTCCATCCCGCCGCCGCCTTCGCCCAGCGCTTCGCCGCCAAGGAGGCTTGCGCCAAGGCCCTGGGCACGGGGTTGCGCCGGGGTGTCCATTGGCGGGACATGGGAGTCGACAACCTGCCCTCGGGAAAGCCGGTGATGGTGCTTTCGGGCGGCGCCAGGAAGCGCCTGGAGGAACTGACCCCGCCGGGCATGACGGCCCGGATCGACCTGACCTTGAGCGACGAATATCCGTTGGCCCAGGCGGTGGTGCTGATCTCCGCCGTCGCGGCCTCTTGACAGGGACCTTGCGGGGTGGCTTGATCGCCCGGAACCTGGAAACGTGGAAATAATGATATTCCGCGATAACAATAGCTTACTCGGCTGTCTTAATGAATCACTCAAAAATGTCAGGCTTCTTGGAAACGATCCGGACGGTCTTCTATGCGGTCCTCATCGCGATCGTCGTCAGAACCGTCGCCTACGAGCCCTTCAACATCCCTTCGGGGTCGATGAAACCGACGTTGCTGGTCGGCGATTACCTGTTCGTGTCCAAGTTCTCCTACGGCTACAGCCGCCATTCGCTGCCGTTCAGCCTGCCGCTGATCCCCGGGAGGATATTCTTTTCCGAGGTCGAACGCGGCGACGTCGCCGTTTTCAAGTTCCCCGGCGACGACTCGACCGACTACATCAAGCGGATCGTCGGCCTTCCCGGCGACCGGATACAGGTCGTCCGCGGCATCCTGCACATCAACGGCAAAGCGGTGAAACGCCAACAGGTCGAGGATTACGTGTTCCGCGACTCGGCGGGCAACTTCCAGCGCACGTCCCGCTACATCGAAACCCTTCTCAACGGGCGCAATCACTATATCCTCGAGGAAAGCGACAATCGGCCCACCGTGGACAACACCCGCGAATTCATCGTACCCGAAGGGCATTACTTCGCCATGGGCGACAACCGCGACCACTCCAACGACAGCCGTCTCGAGGTCGGGTTCGTGCCCAGGAAGAACCTGATCGGGCGCGCCGAGTTCATGTTTTTCTCGGTCGACGGCGAGGTATGGGAGTTCTGGAAGTGGCCCTGGAGCATCCGTTTCGGCCGGATTTTCTCCGGAATAGAATAGCTGGCCGTGGATAACCGGACAGATTCGCTCGCCGAGACGCTGGGACACCGTTTCGCCCGGCCGGAGCTTCTGTCCCAGTCGCTGACCCATTCCAGCGTCCCGCGGGGCAATGCCGGGCGCCATCTGTCCAACCAGCGCCTGGAGTTCCTCGGCGACCGGGTCCTGGGGCTGGTGGTGGCCCAACTCCTGCACCAAAGCTTCCCGGAAGAGGACGAAGGGGCGCTCGCCCTGCGCTACGCGGCGCTGGTCCGCCGCGAGGCCCTGGCCCGGGTCGCCGTCGGTATCGGCCTCGGCCGCCACATCGTCATGTCCCAGGCCGAGGAAGAAGCGGGGGGACGCACCAATCCCAGCCTCCTGGCCGACGCCTGCGAGGCGGTGATCGCCGCCCTGTACCTGGACGGCGGCCTGCAAACGGCCGCCGACTTCATCCATCTCCATTGGAAGCCGATCATGGAAGAGGACCCCAACCCGCCCCAGGACCCCAAGACGGCGCTTCAGGAGTGGGCTCAGGGAAACGGCCTCGAGCTGCCGGCGTACCGCGAAACCGACCGCCAGGGACCGCCCCATGCCCCCGTCTTTTCGGTCGAGGTGTCACTCGAGGGACTGCGGGCGGCGACGGCCACGGGTTCCTCCAAGCGGGCCGCCGAACAGGCCGCCGCCAAGGCCATGCTGGAACAAATCGAGCCGTAATCTGGTGGTCTAAGTCTAACATATGGTACACAAACGACGGCTCTCCGATTTCACCCGGCCAGGCGCGTGACGCGCCGCGATGGCGGCCCATCACAAGCGCAACGCAACGCCGCCGGTGAGCTCGGAAAGCCGTCGTATGGGTATCATATGTTAGACTTAGACCACTAAATGCCCGCCGACACGGAAACCCGTTGCGGCTTCACCGCCATCGTCGGGGCGCCGAACGTCGGCAAGTCGACCTTGGTCAACCACCTGGTCGGGGCCAAGGTCTCCATCGTTTCGCCCAAGGCGCAGACGACGCGCACCCGGGTCCTGGGAATACGCATCGAAGGGGCGGCGCAACTGGTCTTCGTCGACACTCCGGGGATCTTCGAGCCCCGGCGACGTCTCGACCGGGCCATGGTCGCCGCCGCCTGGGGCGGGGTCGCCGGCGTTGACCGGATCGTTCTACTAGTAGATAGCGCCAGGGGCCTCGACGCCGATACCCGGAACATCGCCGTACGCCTTCGGAAGGCGGGAAAGGATGGCGGGGCAAGACCGACGGCCGATCTCGTCCTCGTCCTCAACAAGATCGACCTGGTGAAGAAATCGGCGCTGCTGAGCCTGAGCGCGAAAATCGGCGCCACGGGCGACTTCGCCGAAACCTTCATGATCTCGGCCCTGAGCGGGGACGGCGTCGGCGATCTGGCGGCCTATCTGGGGCGACACGCCCCCCGGGGACCCTGGCTGTTCCCCGAGGATCAGATCTCGGACATGCCCCAGCGGCTGCTGGCCGCCGAGATCACCCGCGAGAAGCTCTATCTTCAGCTCCGCGAGGAATTGCCCTACGCGGCGACCGTGGAGACCGAGGAGTGGGAGGAGAAGGAGGACGGCAGCGTCAGGATCAGCCAGGTGGTGTACATCGAACGTCCGACCCAGAAGGCGATCGTGCTGGGGCGGGGTGGCAAGCGCATCAAGTCCCTGGGCGAAGCGGCCCGCAAGGAGTTGGAGGAGATTCTCGATCGCCGGGTCCACCTGTTCCTTTTCGTCAAGGTGCGCAAGGGATGGGGCGAGGATCCCGAGCGTTACCGCGACTGGGGCCTGGATTATGACGCGTGAGAAAATGGGTTCCGCCTGTCGGGATGAGAGTAATTGGATGCGTTTTTATTGTTGCCGAGTCACCCGTTGTTTGCCCATACTGATCCCCGTCGCTGGAATGTGACCCCGACAGCGCGGAGAATATAAAAAATTCAATGACCAAAAATGGGGAGAGGGAATGAGAAGGGTCGGCGCGCTGGCTGTGGTTTCGGTGCTGTTGGGGGCATGTGCCTTGCCGATTCCGGTCCAGATCGCTTCCTGGGTAATCGACGGCGTTTCCATAATCGCCACCAAGAAATCGGTGACCGACCACGGCATATCCCTGGTCGCCCAGAAGGATTGCGCCCTGTGGCGCGGCATCAAGGGCGAAAAGTTCTGCACCGAATTCGAAGACGGCACCTTCGCCATCGTCTGGGCCGACTACGGTCTGCGGGACGATGAAGACAAGGCCGGGCCCGCGGACAAGGGCGATATCGCGGCGCTGGTGGAATTCGATGACTTCGATCTGGTGGACATCGCCGGCCCCGACATCGAGGAACTGGCCGCCTTCGAAACGGCGTCGGGCCCGGCGGAGACGGCCGATAGAGTCCATGCCATGGAGTTCTCCGAGGCCTGGGCCTTCATGCAACGCCAATCGATGTTGGACAACGCCCCCTTCTGGGCCTCCCCCGGGCCTGAAGCCGAGGAGTCCGCGGAAATTGCGCCTTCACCGGCTCCAGGACACCGGGTCAACGAATTCGTCGAGGCCTGGGCCTTCCTGCAGGGCCAATCAGTGGCGCGGATGGATAGGCCCGCCGAACCCGCGAACGCCGAAGTGGCCGAAACGGTGCCGCTCACCGTCGACTACATCGAGACGAGGACTGTCGGCTCCGCGGACCCGGCGAGGACGCTTCCCGCCGCCATCTCATCGGGCGCCGAACCGGCCGCGCCCATGGCCGAACTGTATTACGTGATCGGCAGCTTCTCGAAGCGGTTTTACGCGGAGCGCCTGGCCGGCCGCCATGCCGAACTCGATCCCATGGTTATGGTTTCCAGTCTCGACGGCCGCGAGGTCAACCGGGTGGTGATCGGCCCCTTCGCCAGCGACGATCAACCGGCCGTCCATCGCAGCGTGCTCGGCGCCGGAATCTACGACGCGTGGGCCACCCGGATCGATCCCGACGAATGGTCGGTGGCCCCGCCGTCGGCTCTCGGCGACAAGGCCCGGGGCGACCCGGAAGATCTGGCCCAACTCCCATAGTGCGCCTATACTATCTATATATCAAATAGTTGGCGCAGAATTTTAATATCTCGCATTAGCTCCTAATATGGAATGGATCGACGAAGGGATCGTGCTGTCGGCGCGCAAGCACGGCGAGACCTCGGCCATCGCGACCCTGTTGACCAGCCGCCACGGGGTTCACGCCGGATTGGTCCGCGGCGGTGGAACGAGCCGGGCTCGTGGCATCCTGCAACCGGGGAACCGGGTCCATGCCCGGTGGCGGGCTCGACTCTCCGAACACCTGGGGACCTATACCTGCGAACTGATCCATTCGTTCGCCGCCGCCCGGCTCGACGATCCCGTCCGGTTGGCGGGGCTGAGCGCCGCCTGCGCCGTCACCGAGGAGGCGCTGGCCGAGCGTCAGGCCCATCCGGCGGTTTTCGAGGGCCTGTTGGCGCTTCTCGAGGAGATGGAAGGCGACTCCTGGCCTTCCGCCTACGTCAGATGGGAACTCGACCTGTTGCGGGAGGCCGGTTTCGGCCTCGATCTCAGCCGCTGCGCCGCCACCGGGCGCAACGACCAGCTGACCTACGTGTCACCCAAATCGGGACGCGCCGTGTCGCTGTCGGCCGGCGAGCCGTACAAGGGGAAACTGTTGCCGCTGCCGTCGTTCCTCCTCTCCGAAGGACAGGCCGGGTCGCCCGGCGAGGTGGCGGAGGGCCTGAAACTCACCGGGTTCTTCCTCGAAAATCACGTTTTCAGCCATCGTGGCCGGCCGCCGCCGCCGGCCCGAAAAAGACTGGTCGACCGCCTGACGGCACTCGACTGATTGACCATTTTCGGTTATTAGATACCATATCTAGTGTCCTGGATCAGACGTATGGCCAAGACCGCCCCGGGCGGAAACATCAGGGATACCCGACTCGCCGAGGCGCTCGGCGAGCGCTATCTCAACTACGCCCTGTCGACCATCATGTCGCGCTCCCTGCCCGATGTCCGCGACGGCCTGAAACCGGTCCACAGGCGGCTTCTCTACGCCATGCTCCAGCTCAAGCTGGATCCGGCCTCGGGGTTCAAGAAGTGCGCCCGGGTGGTCGGCGACGTGATCGGCAAGTACCACCCCCATGGCGACGTCGCGGTCTACGACACCATGGTCCGCCTGGCCCAGGAATTCGCGGTCCGCTACCCGCTGGTCGACGGCCAGGGTAACTTCGGCAGCATCGACGGCGACAACGCGGCGGCCATGCGCTACACCGAGGCGCGGATGACGGCGGTGGCGACGGCGCTGCTGGAGGGCATCGACGAGGATACCGTCGATTTCCGCGAAACCTATGACGGCGAGGACAGCGAGCCGGTGGTGCTGCCGGCGCGCTTCCCCAACCTGCTGGCCAACGGAGCCGCCGGCATCGCCGTCGGCATGGCGACCAACATCCCGCCCCACAACGTTGGCGAACTGTGCGCGGCGCTGAGCCACCTGATCAAATTCCCCAACGCCACCTTCGACAAGCTGGTGGAGCTGATCCCCGGCCCCGACTTCCCGACCGGCGGCATCCTGGTCGAGTCCCGTCGAAACATCATCGAAAACTACCGTTCCGGGCGCGGCGGCTTCCGCCTCAGGGCGCGCTGGGAGGTCGAGAAGGGCCGTCATGGACTGTATCGGGTGGTGATCACCGAAATCCCCTTCCAGGTCCAGAAATCGCGCCTGATCGAGAAGGTGGCGGAACTCCTGCTGGCCCGCAAACTGCCCCTGCTGGCCGACATCCGCGACGAATCCGCCGAGCTGGTGCGCATCGTGCTGGAACCCAAGAGCCGGACCGTGGAACCGGAGATGCTGATGGAGCAGTTGTTCCGTCAGACCGACCTCGAGGTCCGGTTCAGCCTCAACATGAACGTCCTGGACGCCGGCAACACGCCCCGGGTGATGAACCTGCGCGAGATCCTGCAGGCCTTCCTCGATCACCGCCACCGGGTCCTGGAGCGCCGCAGCCGCCATCGCCTGGCCAGGATCGAGTGGCGGCTGGAGATTCTCGGCGGGTTCCTGATCGCCTACCTCAACCTGGATAAGGTGATCCGCATCATCCGCCGGGAGGACGAGCCCAAACCGGCGCTGATGGAAGCCTTCGAGCTCAGCGAGACGCAGGCCGAGGCGGTCCTCAACATGCGCCTGCGCCAGCTCCGCAAGCTGGAGGAGACGGCGATCAGGAAGGAGAACAAGGCGTTGAAGGCCGAAGGGGCCGATCTCGAAGGCCTTCTCGGCGATCAAAAACGCCGCTGGCGGGTGATCGGCGACGAAATCGCCGACATCCGCAAGCAGTTCGGCGCCAAAACCGATCTCGGCCGCCGGCGGACCGAGATCGGCAACCCGCCGCCGGCGGTGGTGGTCCCCCTGGAGGCCATGATCGAGCGCGAGCCGATCACCGTGCTGTGCTCCGAGAAGGGCTGGATCCGGGCGGTCAAGGGCCACCTCGACGACCTCTCGGAGGTCAAATACAAGGAAGGCGACCGGTCCCGGTTCGCGCTCCGCGCCCAGACCACCGACAAGCTGGTGCTGTTCGCCACCAACGGCCGGTTCTACACCGTCGGTTGCGACAAGCTTCCCGGCGGCCGCGGCCACGGCGAACCCCTGCGCCTGATGATCGAGCTGGCCAACGGCCACGACGTCGTCGTCATGTTGGTCCACCACCCGGAAAGGCGGCTGCTGGTGGCCTCGGACGCCGGCCGGGGGTTCGTGGTCGAGGAGAAGGAGATCATCGCCCAGACCCGCAGCGGCAAGCAGGTGTTGAACCTGGCGGCGGGCGAGGAGGCGGCGGTCTGCGCAGAGGTCGCCGGGGACGCCGATTCGGTGGCGGTGATCGGCGAAAACCGCAAGCTCCTGGTCTTTCCCCTCGACGAGGTGCCGACGATGACCCGGGGCCGGGGGGTCATATTTCAGCGCTACCGGGACGGCGGGTTGTCCGATCTCAAGACCCTGAAGCTCGCCGAGGGCCTGTCCTGGCAGGCCGGCGACCGGGTCCGCACCGAGACCGATATCGCCCCCTGGCTGGGCAAGCGGGCGCAGTCCGGACGGCTTCCCCCCAAGGGCTTCTCGCGCCGCAACCGATTTACTTGACCGTCCCGGCCTGCTAGGAAACTACCGCCAACGAGAACGCCGCGGAGGAACAGCCCCATGTCCGGTTCGATCGCCGTCCATCCGACCCTGATTTCGGCCCTGTGGCCGGCCCGCCGGGAAGCCGGTTTCCTGCGTCTGGCCCTGCTGGCATTGGCCGGCAGCGCGCTGTTGACCCTGTCGGCCAAGATCCAGGTGCCGTTCTGGCCGGTGCCGATGACCATGCAGACCTTCGCCGTGCTGGTCATCGCCATGGCCTTCGGACCGCGGTTGGGCCTCGCCACCGTCGGCCTCTACCTGGCCGAAGGCGCCTTCGGCCTGCCGGTCTTCGCCGGCACCCCGGCCAAGGGCATCGGCGTCGCCTACATGGTCGGTCCCACCGGCGGCTATCTGGTCGGTTTCGCGGTGGCGGCCGTGGTGGTGGGCCGTCTCGGCGAACGGGGCTGGGACAGGAACGTCCTGTCGACGCTGGCCGCCATGGTCCTGGGCACGGCGGCGATCTTCGCCTGCGGCCTCGCCTGGCTGGCCTATCTGCTCGATGCGGCCAAGGCCGTCGAGTTCGGCCTCCTGCCGTTCCTCCCCGGGGCGGCCCTGAAGATCGCCCTGGCCGCGGCGCTGATGCCGGGATGCTGGAAACTGCTCGAAAGACGCCGCGGCCGGCCGTAATATCAGCGGTAGATCAGCTTGGGCAGCCAGATGGCGATCTGCGGGAAGTAGGCGACCAACCCCAAGCCGACAAGCTGGATGACGACGAAGGGCGCGACCCCGGTGTAGATATGCATCGTCGTCACCTCCTTGGGCGCCACGCCGCGCAGATAGAACAGCGAGAACCCGAACGGCGGGGTCAGGAAGGAGGTCTGCAGGTTGATCGCCATCATGACCCCCAGCCACACCGGATTGATGTCCATCATCAACAGCACCGGGGCGACGATGGGCACGACCACGAAGATGATCTCGATGAAATCGAGGAAGAAGCCGAGGATGAACATCACCAGCATCACCACGGCCATCGAGCCGAAGACACCCCCGGGCATCTTGCCTAGGATATCCCTGACCAGGTCGTCCCCGCCGAGGCCCCGGAAAACCAGCGAGAACACCGATGCCCCGATGAGGATGACGAAGACCATGGCCGATATCTTCATGGTCGAGCGCACGACCTCGTTGAGGACCCTGACTCCCGTCTTCTCCATCCTCGCCCGGTAAGCCCGGATCAGGCTGACCACCAGCCCCCACAGCAGACCGGCCGAACAGAAGTAGGCGGCGACGATGCCTGCCATGTCGCGTCCCGGAATCTCGTTACGCGCCACCCTGAGGTCGAGGGTGTTGGACAGGACCAGCATGATCACCAGGCTCAGGCCGGCGGTGTAGATGGCCAGGCTGTGTTTTTCGTCGATCCGCATGCCGCCCAGCAGCACCGCCCCGACGGCGCCGACCGAGGCCGCCTCGGTCGGCGTCGCGACGCCGGCGAGGATGGAGCCGAGAACCGCCACGATGAGCACGATGGGCGGCACCAGGGCATGGGCGACGCGCCGTGCCATGCCGCTCGAGTCGATCTCGTCCTGGGGGATGGCCGGCGACGAATCCGGCCGTATCCAGGCCATGAAGATCAGGTAGAGGATGTACATGCCGACCAAGGCCAGCCCCGGCAACAGGGCGCCGGCGAACAGGTCGCCGACCGACACCGGCTCCGGCGACCAGTTGCCGAGCGTGCGTTGGGCATCGACGTAGGCGTTGGAGATCTGGTCGCCCAGCAGGACCAGGACGATCGAGGGGGGAATGATCTGGCCGAGAGTCCCCGAGGCGCAGATGGTGCCGCAGGCCAGGGGCGGCGAATAGCCGCGCTTGAGCATCGTCGGCAGCGACAGCAGCCCCATGGTGACCACCGTGGCGCCGACGATGCCGGTGGACGCGGCCAGCAGGGCGCCGACCACCGTCACCGATATCCCCAGCCCGCCGCGCAGGCTGCCGAACAGCATCCCCATGGTGTCGAGCAACTCCTCGGCCACCTTGGAGCGTTCCAGCATGACCCCCATGAAGACGAACAGCGGCACCGCGACCAGCACCTCGTTGGTCATGCTGTTGCCGTAGATCCGCGAGGGCAGGGCGCCGAACAGCGAGAGATCGAACAAACCGAGCAGGTTGGCGATGCCGGCGAAGATCAGGCCGGTGCCGGCCAGGGTAAAGGCGACCGGAAAGCCGGCCAGCAGGAAGGCGCAGACCGTCACGAACATCATGACGTTGAGGATTTCCTGGACTTCCATGATCAGGCGTCCGGTCGATCCTTTTCCGGTGACTGGGCCTGTTCCGGAGACTGGGAAGTTCCGGTGCCCTCGATCAGGAGAAGCAGGGATTTGATGGCCAACGCGATCCCTTGCAGGATCATCAACCCGGTGAACACCAGGATCACGCTCTTGAGCAGGAAAACGGCCTGGATGCCGCTGGTTTCCCGGGACCCCTCGAAGACCCTCCAGGATGCTCCTACGTAGGGCCAGGAATACCACCAGATCACCACGCAGACCGGGATCAGGAAAACGATGACCCCGGCCAGATCGACCAGCGCCTTCCTTTGCGGCGAGGCTTCCCGGTAGAACACGTCTACCCGGACATGGCCGTTATGGAGCAGGGTGTAGCCGGCCCCCACCATGAACAGGATGGCGTGCAGGTAGATCACCGATTCCTGCATCATGATCGAGCCGAGGCCGAAGACGTAACGCATCACCACCACCAGGAACTGGATCAGCACCATGATCAGCGCCGCCCAGGCGATGAACCTGCCGATGGTTTCGTTGGCGTTGTCGATGGCCCGGGCCAGGGAGGGGAGGGATTTCAAGGTTTCAGTCTGCGGTCGTCGCCGATTCCAGGGTTTTTCGCCAGCGCGGCGAAGTATGTTCGATCATTGCCACCCTGTATAGGCATGAAAAAAAGCCCGCACCACGAGGGTGCGGGCTTTCTCGATCGGCGTTCCGGCTCAGTCCGCGTACTTGAAGGGCAGGAGACGGGCGTCCCAGTAGGCCTGGTCGGAAAGTTTCGACCAGGAGATGGCCTTCTTGCGGAAGGCGATGAAGCTGTCGTAGACCCTCTTGGTGATGTCGTCGCTGGCCGCGGCCTCGGCGACGACATGGCCGGAGGCCTCGCCGATGGCGTTGAGGATCGAGTCGGAGAACTTGCGCACCTCTACGCCGTGCTTGGTCTTGAGGACTTCGAGGGAGTCGTTGTTGCGGGCGTTGAACTCGGCCAGCGTGAAGTTGTTCTCCGCCGCCATCGCGGTCGTGATGATCTCCTTGTTGGCCGCCGACAGTCCTTCCCAGACCTTCAGGTTGACCGCCGAGCCGAGCGCCGTGCCCGGCTCGTGGAAGCCCGGATAGTAGTAGTACTTGGTGACCTTGTAGAAGCCGAAGGCGAGATCGTTCCACGGCCCCACCCATTCGGTGGCGTCGATGGCGCCGGACTGCAGGGCCGGGAATATCTCGCCGCCCGGCAGGGACACCGCGGCGGCGCCGATCTGGCGCAACACCTCGCCGCCCAGGCCCGGCATGCGGATCTTGAGGCCCTTGTAATCCTCGAGGCTGTTGACCTCCTTGTTGAACCAGCCCCCCATCTGGACGCCGGTGTTGCCGGCCAGGAAGGGCTTGAGGTTGAACCCGGCCGCCAACTCGTCCCACAGCTGCTGGCCGCCGGCATGGTGGACCCAGGCGTCCATCTCGGTGGCGGTGAGGCCGAAGGGCACGGCGGCGAAGAAGTTGAAGGCCTTCGACTTGCCCTGCCAGTAATACTCGGCGGCATGGTACAAATCGGCGGTGCCGCTGGAGACGGCGTCGAAGGATTCGAAAGGCGGCACCAGTTCGCCCGCCGCGAACACCTTGACCGTGAGATCGCCGTCGCTCATGTCGGTGATCCGCTTGGCCAGACGCGCCGCGCCCGTGCCCAGGCCCGGGAAGTTCTTGGGCCAGGTGGTCACCATCTTGAGTTGCTGCTTCCCCTGGGCGATTGCCGGAGCGGGGAAACTGGACGCGGCGGCGGCGCCCGCGATACCGGCCGCGGCGGCGCCCTTGAGGAATTGGCGTCGTTTCATATAGTGGTCCCTCCCTAGTTGGCTGCGATGGAATACCCGTAGTGGACGGCTGTCGTCCGGCATACGGAAACAAAATTCCAATCAAGCTTACGAAATCAATAACATGCCAAGGTTATAGGGGGTTTGGACTCGACGCAACAACAAGCCCCCCTAAATCGGCTCCCGCGGTTCGGTGGTCAATACATAGGAACCTTGGTCTTAGGTCCGCCGAAGGCACGCCAGCCCTCGGGGGTATGGGCCTCCAGGGGCTGGAAGTTGGCCTTGTAGGACATCTTCGAACACTCGGCGACGAAGAAGCCGAGATAAACGCACCTCAGACCCAGTTCCCTGGCCCGTTCGATCAGCCACAGGATCATGTAGGTTCCCAGGCTGCGCCGGCTCCGCTCGGGGTCGTAAACGCTGTAGACCGCCGACAACCCGTCCTCGATGCGGTCGGTGAGGCAGGCGCCGACCAGGCGGCCCTCGGCCTCGGGTTCCCGGAATTCGATCATGCTGGTCCTCACCGCCGTATCCTCGACCAATGCCCGATAGTCGAGAAAGTCCATCGACGCCATTTCCCCGCCCTGATGGCGGGATTGCAGGTAGGCGGCGAACAGGGCGAACTGCTCGTTGGTCGCCGTGGCCGGGACCTCGGCGGCCACGATATCGGCGTTGAGGTTCCACACCCGGCGTTGGGAGCGCGACGGTTTGAATTCGCCGGCCACGACCCGGACCGCGATGCAGGCCGCGCAACCGTGGCAGGCCGGCGCATAGGCGATGGAGTGGCTGCGCCGGAACCCGGCCAGGGTCAGGGCATTGTGCAGGGCGGCTACGTCGCGTCCCACCAGCTCGGTCACCACCCGGCGCTCGAGCCGCCCCGGAAGGTAGGGGCAGGGCAGGGGCATGGTGGCGAAGAAGAAACGACTGCCGAGGATCGGTTTGTGTTTCATTCGGTGTTATACCAAGGGGCGCTGATAATGACCCATAGAGACGGCTTTCCAAGGCTTTCGCCCTTGAGCGTGGCTC
>CAZWEZ010000049.1:0-26425 GCA_964632795.1 uncultured Thalassospiraceae bacterium
CCGAAAGCCTTGGAAAGCCGTCTCTATGGGTCATTATTAGTGCAGGTTGGTATAAACTCCACTCCGGAGGGACGTACGTCGCGAGGGCGGCCATGCTCAACTGGGTATTCGGCAACAAGGCAAGGAAGAAAAAGGCCAGGGGTCCGGGCCGCAAACGCCCGTCCTACGACAAGGCCAAGGAAATCGCCGCCAAGGGCAAGGTCGCCGAGCGCCGCGAGCTGGCCTCCCACGAAGACCTCGAACCGGAGCTCCTCTACTACTTCGCCTCCGACGATGCGCCGGAAGTCCGCCGCCAGGTGGCGCGCAACGACGGCACCCCGTTGCAGGCCGACGTCATCCTGGCCACCGACCGGGACGACGAGGTCCGCCAGGAACTCGCCCACAAGATCGGCCGGCTGGTTCCCACCCTCTCCAAGGACGAGAACGAACGCCTGACGACGATGGCGATCGAGGTCCTGGGGGTGCTGGCCCGCGACCACCTGCCCCAGGTCAGGGCGATCGTCGCCGAGGAGATCAAGCTGGCCGCCAACCTCCCCCACGACATGGTCCGCCGGCTGGCCGAGGACGTGGAGGCGATCGTCGCCGTCCCGGTCCTCGAGTATTCGCCCCTGTTGAGCGACCAGGACCTGCTTCAGATCATCGCCGGGGGCGTCGGCAGGGATGTTCTGAGCGCCATCTCGCGCCGCCAGGGCCTGATCGAATCGGTGGTCGAGGCGGTGGTCGACATCCGCAACGTGGAATCGCTCAGGGTGCTGCTTGGCAACCAGTCCTCAAGGATCAACGTCGATACCCTGGAGAAGATCGCCATCGTCGCCAGCGGCGCCACCGAACTGCACCAGCCGATGGTCGACCGCGACTCCCTGCCGGTGCGGATCATCCGCCGGATCGCCAGCTTCGTCAGCGCCTCGCTGGTCGACCGGTTGATCGAACGCAACGACCTCGAGGAGGACCTGGCCAGAGATATCCGCCAGGCCGTTCGCCGACGCATCGACCACGACGATTACCGAGAAGCCGAGACGGACCGGGGGCCGGCCGACGAACGGGCCGGGCATATGTTCGAGGCCGGGAAGCTGAACGACGCCGCCCTCATCGAGGCGATCGGGGACAACGATCAGGCGTTCTTCCGCCACGCCCTCATCCTGCTCTCGGGCCTGCCCTCGAAGACGGTCGCCAAGATGCTCAACGCCGGCAGCGGCAAGGCCGCCGTCGCCTTGTGCTGGAAGTCCGGTCTCGAGATGAGCACCGCCGAAGCCCTGCAGTCGCGCCTCGGGCGGATCAAGGAGAACTCGAAACTCGAGGCTCTCGAGGGCGGCGGTTATCCGATGTCGGAAGACGATCTCGAATGGCAGGTCGAGTTCTTCTCCACCTGACCCGCGGAAACCTGGGACGATTTTGAGGCCCAGTTCGCGCAGCTCCCGCTTGATGTCCAGATGGGGGCGCTGGCGGAGCTGGTCGCTGTCGAACTCTTTGTACCGGACGTCTCACCCGCGCGGATCGCCCGGTTCCAAACGACACCGGAGGGCCGGGCCTTGGTTGCCGAATGGGGTAGCTGGGCGCCCTACTACCTGGCGCAATTTGCCGCGAGGTATGAGAGGCTGATGGACAGGCTATCCGACGATGGCCTCGATGCGCTTGAGCGGTTCATTGACAACATTACGGCCGAAGAATTCAAGGTTGTTGTCAACCGCTTTGTGGGGTTCGCGTAATGGCCGATTGCTCTCTCCCCACCGCCGCAGAGCAAGGCGTGGCCGAGGAGCTGGGGGCCTTCCTTCCGTCCTGGTGGTTTATCCCATGGACGGCCGAGATGGCCGCTCTACGTGCCGGATAAACGGCCCCTACAAGCGGCTACTGGTGCCTCGGAGGAACCGGTAGAGCGCACTCCAACACTCGCCGAGGCAGGGATGCCGGGATGTCGAGAACGTGGACGCGGGGTTGGGGTAGAAGTTGGGGTCTGGCATCAACTAAGCGAAGGCTCAATGCGCTCTCCGTCTTTAGAATGGAGAACATCTATGCCGCTCTCATCCACATGTTTTCTGATAACTGCAAGGTGGTCATTAATTTGAAACAGGAGAGCTATTACACCAAATATTATCGCGCTAAGAAAAATTCCCCCAAGTATAAAGATTATCCCCAGAAGCAATTCTCCAGTGAAAACTGAAAAAATGCCAAACGCCACAGCAACAAGGATAATCAAGTAAGAAAAAAACCCAACGATAAAACGAAGGGCACTGGTCAAAAACGCCATTATTACCTCCCATTCCTAATTAACTGACTCATCCCCAAACCGAATATCGCTTATGTCCAGCCCCCATCATCCTTACTCCCCCTTCAGCCTCCACTCCCGCGCTAGCCGCTGGGCCTCATCGATCTGGGAGGGGGTCATTCGTTTGGCAATGATGTCGCGCATCTTGACCGCCTCGTCGCGTATCTCTTTTTCTAAAGCCAAAAAGCGGGATGCAGCAAGGTTGAACCACATATGTGCCTGCAAATAGTCTTGCGGCACGCCCTTACCTTTGGCGTACGTAGTTCCAAGGACAAACTGGGCCAAGGCGTCGCCCTGTTCGGCCGCTTTGCGATACCAGCGCACGGCCTCGGCGAAGTCCTGGGGGACGCCCACGCCTTTGTGGTACATGTCCCCGAGGCTATACTGGGCCAAGGTGTCGTCCTGAGCGGCCGCCTTAAGATACCACCTCATCGCCTCGGCGAAGTCCTGGGGGACGCCTTTGCCTTCTTCGTACATGGCCCCGAGGCTAGACTGGGCCTGGGAGTGGCCCTGGTTGGCGGCCTCGCGGTACCAGCGCACGGCCTCGCCGTAGTCCTGGGGGACGCCCACGCCTTTGTGGTACATGAAGCCGAGGAAGGATTGGGCATGGACGACACCCTGGCCCGCGGCCTTCTTAATCTCGCGGAGCGCCGTCGCATAGTCGCCCTCAGCGAAAGCCGCCCAGCCCTCATCGAACCCCGCCTGGACAGGAGTGGCGAGGCACACCACCAACCCGACCAGCGCCGCCGCGAGTGATCTCCTCATCGCCCACCTCCCCGTCCACGGGAACTATAGCGCATCCCGGTGTCGCGATGGTATGGTGAGAACATGAGTATTTTCGATATCTATTCCAAGCGCAAGAAACGGACCGAACAAACGGAACCCGATGTATATCAGTACGACAAGGTGCCCTCGACCGTCCGGAAGCAGATCGAGTACATATGGGACGAGGCCATCGGAAGATACTGGGCTCCTCGTGGTAGCTATATGCCCCTAACGCCGCCGAGCCACAACAACGAGGGGTGGGAGTTAATACGACACGCTGTATGCCGCGAGAGGGGGATAGAAACCCTCGCAGGTATCCCCAACGCGAAAAATGACTGCGTTGGTAGCCTTCTTGGAGAAAAGAACATCGACCAATGGTTAGATGTCGTTGAATTCAGCTTCACGTACATCGAAAGGGTGTTGGGACGCAGGGATGAATATGAGCGTGAAAGATTAAGTGTCAGCTTGAGTCCCGACGACGCAATTAAAGAGCTTAACTACCGCCTCCGGGAGGCAGCCGTTGGTTACCAGTTCTCTGATGGCAAAATCATCCGTGTTGACTCGGAGTTCGTTCACGCGGAGGTCGTCCTCCCTGCGTTGCAATTGCTACAGGATGAGCGTTTCGCTGGCGCGCAGGTGGAATTCACTTCGGCCCACGCTCACTACCGCGCAGCCGAGTACAAGGACTGTGTGACGGATGCTCTCAACGCTTTCGAGAGCACGATGAAGGTAATCTGTGATGTCCGGGGATGGGAGCACAAGAAGGGTGCAAGAGCGTCAGACCTGATCAAGGTCCTTCGCAACAATGGGCTACTTCCCGACTACCTGGATGCATCATTTGACCAACTGATAGCAACATTGACGTCCGGACTCCCTAAGGTGCGAAACGAAGAGGGGGGGCATGGTCAGGGTGGCACTCCCCGTGAAACACCCCGCTACGTGGCCGCTTACGCCCTCCACCTAGCCGCAGCAAAGATCGTCCTCCTCGTAGAAGCAATGAACGACTGCGGCTAGCTGTATGAATGTGAATATCAGCGAGCCCAGTGACCCAGCTAGGACGGCACCTCCTGCCGCTGCTCTGCCAGGAGCCGCTCGGCCTGGGCGACGGCTTCACCGTCGTTGGGGTCGTGGCCATCAGAGCACCGGCGGGGCTTTCTTTGTGGGGATGCCCCGGACCACGGCGCAACCGTGATCGTCAGGGGCGCCGCTATGTGGGGGTTCTACTGCCGGGACTTCCATGCGTCATGGCGGCGGGCGATGTTTCCTGGGACACGGCCCGCCACTTTTATCACGTCCGCCTGTTCCGTCGCCTCGTCGATGATCCACATCGCGATCACCTTGCGCCCGTTGATCTCGCCCGCCGTCGCGGCGTCCTCGAAACGCTTGAGCGGTTCCTCCACATCCTTATCGGTCTGCGGGTCATCTTCAAAGATGGCGTGCCATTTTCTCATGAGACAATCTCCTGGCGGCATTGACCCGCCCGATTCGCCGCGCCGTTTTGTTAGCCCTTTGTTTGCCCAACCCCTTTTTGATGGCGCCTGGGATGCGAGGTTTCCAGCTAACCCCTTGAAAAAATTGGCGACCCCGGCAGGACTTGAACCTGCAACCTCAAGATTAGAAGTCTCGCGCTCTATCCAGTTGAGCTACGGGGCCGTCGGGGGCGGCCGGGCGGGCGGACTCAGAGGATGCGCTCGGGGCTGAAGTTGGCGGCGTAGCTCTTGGGCCGGATGCGCCGCGTCTTCGGCTCCCGGAGGCGGTAGGTCAGGCCGTTCCTTTCGGCGAAGGCCACCGCCTCGTCCTTGCCCTCGAAGGTCAGGCGCACCTGGCCGCGGGTGTCCGGGGACCCCACCCACCCCATCAGGGGATCGATCCTCTTGGCCGCCCCGGGTTCGAACTCGAGCACCCAGCCGCGGCCCTTGGCGGGGCCCGACTGCATGGGGTTGGTGGCCGGGCGGTAGATACGGACCTCGGTCATGGCGATCCCTTCACCTCGAAGCGGTATCCAACGACTGGTCGGGGAGACTGGATTCGAACCAGCGACCTATTGCTCCCAAAGCAATTGCGCTACCAGGCTGCGCCACTCCCCGAAGCGGAAGGGAAAGTACGTCTTCGCGCCGCTTTCCGCAAGTCCGCCGGAAATCACTCGAAGATCGGGTGGATCACCCGGTCGCCGGCCCTCAGCCCCAGCCGCGCCGCGGTGCCGGCGCCGACCTCCAGCACCGCGCGCACCGGGCCGGCCGAACGGATCGGGGCCAGCGACAGCGGCTCGGTATGGGCGGCGATGTTGGCGATCCGGCCGTCGGCGGCGATGAACACCATGTCCAAGGGCAGATAGGTATTCTTCATCCACATCACCACCGGCTGGGGGCGCTGGAAGTCGAACAGCATTCCGGCGTCGGCGTCCAGCCGCTGGCGCCACTGCAGGCCCAGCCGGCGCTGCTCCCAGCTCACCGCCATCTCGACGCTCAACTCGAAGCGGCCCTTGGCGCTAACGACGGCGAGCCGGGAGGTCTCGAAGGCCGGCGGCGAATCGGCCCGCGTCCCGGCTCCCCCCGCCAGCACGCCGAGCGCCACCGCCAGCACGAGGAGCGGACGGGGCAGCGGCCGGCCGCGGTACCGTTTGCCCTTCGGGCACGGAAGGCTGGTCTTCATCGTCGATTGCCCGGCTGTCGTGTCCGTCAAGTCCAGTCCCGCGCCTGCCTGCCCGAAGAAGATAGCGGCTTCAACATGCCCAGTCCCCGAGCCGAGTCAACGGCAAAATTTGTTCTGGCCACCATGCCCCCGACGAAACTATTCTCCACGCCAAGCAGGGCAACCCGTGCCGGCCACCGCGACGCCTTAAAAAGACAGGGGGAAGCATATCTTGCTCCATGCGTTGAGTCTGGGACTTACCCTCTATGTCTTGTGGTTGCTGCTGTCGGGCCATTACGTGCCGCTGCTGCTGGTCCTGGGCCTGGTTTCGGTGCTGGCCGTCGTCTTCATCGCCTGGCGGATGCGGGTGGTCGACCACGAGGGACATCCCATCCACCTGAGCTGGCGCATCCACCTCTACTGGCCGTGGCTGATCTGGGAAATCGTCAAGGCCAACATCGACGTCGCCCGGGCCATCGTCAGCCCGGCGCTGCCGATCAAGCCCACCCTGCTGTATTTCGAGGGGAGCCAGAAGAGCGAACTGGGCCGGGTCATCTATGCCAATTCGATCACCCTGACCCCGGGAACGGTGACCATCGAGCTGGAGGACGGCGTGTTCAGCGTTCACGCCCTGACCACGGTCGCCGCCCAGGGCCTGGAAAGCGGCGAGATGGACCGCTGGGTCACCGCCATCGAGGGTCCGGGCGACCCGGCCCGGAAAACCGACGACACGGAGACCGGGTGATGTTCGACGCCGCCGCCGCCGCCCTCCTGGTCACCATGGCGCTGGCCCTGACCCGCGCCCTCAAGGGACCGACCGTGTACGACCGCATCCTGGCGGTCAACAGCTTCGGCACCCTGACCGTGCTCCTGATCGCGGTCTACGGATTCCTCACCGGGCGCCCGGAATTCCTCGACATCGCGCTGGTCTACACGCTGATCAACTTCATCGGCACCATCGCGGTGTGCAAGTACGTCACCTTCCACGACCTCGGGTATTCGATCGGGGACGACGAGGAGGGGGACGTGTGATGGCGCCGATCGTCGACATCGTCGGCTGGAGCTTCCTGATCGCCGGTTCGCTGTTCGCCCTGATCGGCGCCCTCGGGGTGCTTCGCCTGCCCGACGTGTTCGCCCGCATGCACGGG
Source organism: uncultured Thalassospiraceae bacterium (assembly GCA_964632795.1). Taxonomy (GTDB): domain Bacteria; phylum Pseudomonadota; class Alphaproteobacteria; order Rhodospirillales; family 2-02-FULL-58-16; genus CAZWEZ01. The sequence goes on from CAZWEZ010000049.1 coordinate 6,808, forward strand.
GCCGGGATCATCGACACCCTGGGCGCCGGGCTGATCCTGCTCGGGCTGATGGTCCAGGCCGGCTTCAGCCTGGTCACCGTCAAGCTGATCCTGATCTTCGCCCTGCTGATGATCACCAGCCCGACATCGACCCACGCCCTGGCCCGGGCGGCGCTGAACGGGGGCGTCAAACCTTTGTTGGACGACACCAAGAACGGGGACGGCGCGCCATCGAAAACCTGATCGACATCGCCCTGCTGGCCTTCATGACGGTGACCGCCCTGGCCCTGGTGCGGCTGAGGAATCTGTTCGCCGTGGTCATGCTGTCGGGCATCTTCAGCCTGCTGGCGGCGCTCCTTTACGTGGTCCTGGACGCTGTCGACGTGGCCTTCACCGAGGCCGCCGTCGGCGCCGGCATCGCCACCGTGCTGATGCTCGGCACCCTGGCCCTGACCACCAGCGAGGAGAAGCCGTCCTCCCGCACCCCCCTGATCCCGCTGCTGGTGGTCGTTGCGACCGGCGCCCTGCTGATCTACGGGACCCTGGACATGCCGCTCTACGGGGACCCCCAGGCGCCGATCCAGCTCCACGTGGCGCCCCGTTACATCGATGAGTCGGGGACCGAGATCGGCATCCCCAACATCGTCACCTCGGTCCTGGCCAGCTACCGGGGCTACGACACCCTGGGCGAGGTGGTGGTCATCTTCACCGCCGCCATCGGCGTCATGATGCTGATCGGGCGCGGCCGCAAGCCCAACCAAATCCAAGGGCAAGGCGGCGAGCGGGCCGGAGGCCGGGCCATGAAGTTCAAGTCGGTGCTGAGGATCGTCTCCAAGATGCTGATCCCGGCGATCATGCTGTTCGCGCTGTATGTCCAGTTCCACGGCGACTTTGGGCCCGGGGGCGGGTTCCAGGCCGGGGTCATCTTCGCCGCCGCCTTCATCCTCTACGCCCTGATCTTCGACGTCGACACCGCGCGCAAGGTAGTTCCGGCCTGGGTCACGCGGATCCTGCTGGCGGCGGGCGTCCTGCTGTACGCCGGGGTCGGGGTGGCTGGGCTGGTCCTGGGCGGCAACTACCTCAACTACTCGGTGCTGGCCCGCGAGCCGACCCGCGGCCAGCACCTGGGCGTAACCCTGATCGAGTTCGGGGTCGGCATCACCGTGGCCGCGGCGATGATCACCATCTTCCTGATCTTCGCCGGCCAGTCCCAACCCGGCAAGGACCGCTGAGCCATGGCCATCGCGTTTCCCGGCCTGTTCAACTACTGGATCGTCATCGTGCTGATGATGTGCGGACTCTACATGGTCATCGCCAAGGGCAACCTGATCAAGAAGGTGGTCGGGCTGAACATCTTCCAGGTCTCGGTGTTCGTGTTCTACATCTCGATGAGCAAGGTCGAGGGCGGCACCGCGCCGATCCTGGACGACGGCATCGAGGTCTACTCCAACCCCCTGCCCCACGTCCTGATCCTGACCGCCATCGTCGTCGGGGTGGCGACCACGGCGCTGGCCCTGGCGCTGGTGGTGCGCATCCGCGACGCTTACGGGACCATCGAGGAGGAGGAGATCGAAAGACAGGAGGAGGAAGCGTGATTTCCGCCCACCTGCCCATCCTCCAGGTGGTCCTGCCCCTGATGTCGGCGCCGCTGTGCGTCGCCCTCAGGCGCCCGACGGTGGCCTGGAGCCTGGCCCTGGCGGTCACCTGGACGTCGCTGGCCATCGCCCTGGCGCTGCTCGCCCAGGTGCTGGATGGCGGCCCGATCTCGTATCGGCTCGGCGACTGGGCGGCGCCGTGGGGGATCGAATACCGGGTCGACATGGTGAGCGCCTTCGTGCTGGTCATCGTCGCCGCCATCGGCTCGGTGGTGATCCCGTACGCCCGGGCCAGCGTCGCCCACGAGGTGCCCCCGGACCGCATCTACCTGTTCTACGCCATGTACCTGCTGTGCCTGACCGGGCTGCTCGGCATCGCGATCACCGGCGACGTCTTCAACCTGTTCGTGTTCCTGGAGATCTCGTCGCTGTCGTCCTACGTCCTGATCAGCCTCGGCCGCGACCGGCGCGCCGTGCTGGCCGCCTTCCGCTACCTGATCATGGGGACCATCGGCGCCATCTTCTACGTCATCGGCGTGGGGATGATGTACATGATGACCGGGACCCTGAACATGGCCGACCTGGCGGTCCGCATCCCGGCCGTCGCCGACAGCCGCACGATCCTCTCCGCGCTGGCCTTCCTGGTCGTCGGCATCAGCCTCAAGCTGGCCCTGTTCCCGTTGCACCTGTGGCTGCCCAACGCCTACACCTACGCGCCCTCGGTGGTCACCGCGTTCCTGGCGGCGACGGCGACCAAGGTCGCGGTCTACGTCCTGATCCGGATCCTGTTCACGGTGTTCGGCGGGGTCGGCGTTCTGGAGGCGACGCCGATCGCCGGCATTCTGGCGGTGCTGGCGATCATCGCCATGTTCTCGGCATCCGCCGTGGCCATCTTTCAGGACAACGTCAAGCGTCTGCTGGCCTATTCCAGCGTCGCCCAGATCGGCTTCATGATCCTCGGCATCAGTTTCGTCTCCGTCACCGGCCTGACCGGGGGCATCGTCCACCTGTTCAACCACGCCCTGACCAAGAGCGCCCTGTTCATGGCCATGGGCTGCATCTTCCTGCGCCTGGGCTCGGTCCGTATCGAAGACATGGGGGGGCTGGGCAGGCGCATGCCGCTGACCATGGCTTCGTTCGTGATCTCCGGGCTGAGCCTGATCGGGATCCCGCTGACCGTCGGCTTCGTCTCCAAGTGGTACCTGATCCGGGCGGCGCTGGAGAAGGGCTGGTGGCCGGTCGCGGTGCTGATCCTGCTGAGTTCGCTGCTCGCCGTGGTCTACGTCTGGCGGGTGGTCGAGGCGGCCTACTTCCACCCCGCCCCGGAAGGCGCCCAACCGGTCACCGAGGCGCCGCTGTCGATGCTGGTCCCGATGTGGCTGGTGACCGCCGCCACGGTCTACTTCGGGATCGACGCCACCCGGACCCTGGACGTCGCCACCGCCGCCGCCGCCTTCCTGCTGGGGAGCGCCAGATGAGCGCCGAGGCGGTCATCCTCGCCACCATGGCGGTGCCCCTGGCCGGGGCGGTGCTGATCGTGCTCACCGGGCACAGCCCCAACCTGCGCGAGACGGCGACCCTGGCCACCGCCGGCGTCCTGTTGTGGCTGGTCGTCTCGCTGATCCCCGAGGTCGCCGCCGGCGGCCGGCCGTCGGTGACACTGGGCGAGATGCTGCCGGGGCTCGCCATCGCGTTTACCGTCGAGCCCCTGGGGATGGTCTTCGCGACCATCGCCAGCAGCCTGTGGATCGTCACCTCGGTCTATTCCATCGGCTACATGCGCGGCCTCGACGAGAAGAACCAGACCCGCTTCTACGCCTTCTTCGCCATCGCCCTGGCCAGCACCATGGGGATCGCGTTTGCCGGCAACATGCTGACCCTGTTCATCTGCTACGAGGCGCTGACGCTGAGCACCTTCCCGCTGGTCGCCCACGCCGGCACCGACAAGGCCAAGCGGGCGGGCCGGGTCTACCTGGGAATCCTGCTCGGGACCTCGATCGGCTTCCAGCTGTTCGCCATCATCTGGACCTGGACCATCGCCGGCACGCTGGACTTCACCAAGGGCGGCATCCTCGAGGGTCGGGCCAGCGAAACCGTGGTCGGCGTCCTGCTGGTGCTGTACGTGTTCGGCATCGGCAAGGCGGCGGTGATGCCGTTCCACCGCTGGCTACCGGCCGCCATGGTCGCCCCGACCCCGGTCAGCGCCCTCCTTCACGCGGTGGCGGTGGTCAAGGCGGGGGTGTTCACCGTGGTCAAGGTGATCGTCTACATCTTCGGGGTCGATTTCCTGAGCCTGACCGGACACGGCAAGTGGCTGGTTGCGGTGGCCGGCTTCACCGTCATCGTCGGCTCGATCATGGCCCTCAAGCAGGACAACCTGAAACTCAGACTGGCCTATTCCACCATCAGCCAACTGTCCTACGTGGTGATCTCCGCCGCCACCCTGGCCCCCGCCTCGATGTCCGGAGCGGTGCTCCACATCGCCGCCCACGCCTTGGGCAAGATCACCCTGTTCTTCTGCGCCGGGGCCATCCTGATCGCCTCACACAAGACCCGGGTCAGCGAGTTGGGCGGCATCGGCCGGCGCATGCCCTGGACCATGGGGGCGTTCGCCGTCGCCGCCCTGTCGATGATCGGATTGCCGCCGACCGCCGGCTTCGTCAGCAAGTGGTACATCCTGAACGGAGCCCTGGATTCCGGGCAGATGCTGGTGGTCGCGGTGATCGTCGCCAGCACGTTGCTCAGCGCCGGCTATTTCCTGCCCATCATCCATGCCGCCTTCTTCGGCAAGCCCGATCGCGGCGGGGAGGTCCACGGCGAGGCGCCGTTTCCGTCCGTCCTGGCGTTGACCGTGACGGCGGCCGGCACCGTCGTATTTTTCTTCTTCCCCGGCCTGCCGCTGGAGCTGGCCCACCAACTGGTCGGGGGGGCGCCATGAACGGACCACAAGATAAACACTGGCTGGTCCGTCCCCGAACCATCCGCCTTTTATGGTGGGTTGGCCTGGGAGTTCTGACCCTGCTGGTTCTCGGTGATTTTCTGATCTACGGCCATGGCGCGTTCGGGATCGACGGCACCTTCGGTTTTTACGCCTGGTACGGATTCTTCATGTGCGTCGCCATGGTGCTGTTCTCCAAGGGATTGGGATTCTTCCTCAAGCGGAAGGACACGTACTATGACGATTAGTGCCCTTCCCCCCGGCCTGATCATCATCCTCGGCGGGCTTCTACTGCCGTGGGTCGGCCGGCGCCTGCGCCCCGTGGTGATCCTGGCCGTGCCCCTGGCGACGCTGTGGATGGTATGGCAAGTGGAGGACGGCCCGGCCCTGGCGGTGCCGTTCCTGGATTACGAACTGGAGCCGCTCCGGGGCGACAGGCTGAGCCGCCTGTTCGCCACCATCTTCACCATCATGGCCTTCGCCGGCGGGCTGTTCGCGCTCAACCGCAGGAAGGTGGTCGAGCTGGTCGCCGCCTTCATCTACGCCGGAAGCGCGGTCGGCGTCTCCATGGCCGGCGACCTGATCACCGTCTTCGTGTTCTGGGAGGTCATGGCCGTGGCTTCGACCCTGGTCGTGTGGTCGACGGGAACCGAACAGGCCTACCGCTCGTCGATGCGCTACATCATGATTCACCTGCTGGGCGGGGTGGTGTTGATGATCGGCATCGTCGCCCACGTCGCCGATACCGGCTCGGTGGCCTTTGTCGCCATGACGCCCCATTCCTTCGCCACCTGGATGATCCTCTTCGGGTTCGTGATCAACGCCGGGGCGCCGCCGCTGTCGGCGTGGCTGCCCGACGCCTACCCCGAGTCCTCCTACAGCGGCATGGTGTTCCTGTCCGCCTTCACCACCAAGACCGCGGTCTATGTCCTGTTGCGCGGCTTCCCGGGGGCCGAGATCCTGATCTACCTGGGCCTCTACATGGTGATGTACGGCATCATCTACGCGCTGTTGGAAAACGACATGCGGCGCATCCTGGCCTACAGCATCATCAACCAGGTCGGGTTCATGGTGACCGGCATCGGCATCGGCACCGAGATGGCGCTCAACGGCGCCGCCGCCCACGCCTTCACCCACATCATCTACAAGGCGCTGCTGCTGATGAGCGCCGGCTCGGTGCTCTACATGACCGGCAAGCGCAAGTGTTCCGACCTCGGCGGCCTTTTCCAGAGCATGCCGATCACCACCGTCTGCGGCATCATCGGGGCGCTGTCGATCTCGTCGTTCCCCCTGACGTCGGGCTTCATCAGCAAGTCGATGATCAACCAAGCGGCGGCCGACGAGGTCATGACCTTCGCGTGGTTCATGCTGACCGCCGGTTCGGCCGGGGTGTTCCTGCACGCCGGCATCAAGTTCCCGTGGTTCGTGTTCTTCCAGAAGGATTCAGGAATGCGTCCGCCCGATCCGCCCATGAACATGCGCTTGGCGATGATCCTGTTCGCGTTTCTATCCATCGCGCTCGGGGTTTTCCCGCAGCCGCTTTACGCCATCCTGCCGTTCCCCGTGGACTACGTGCCTTATTCGGCACCCCATGTGATCAACATTCTGCAATTGCTGATGTTCTCCGGGCTGGCGTTTTTCATCATGCTGCCGCTGATGAAACGCACTCTGACCATCAGCCTCGACTTCGACTGGCTCTACCGCCGCTTCGCGGTCATCGTGGTGCGCGGCCTGACCGCCTTCCTCGGCCCGCTCGACCGCAGCATCCGCGCGTTCGCCGTCGAAGCGGTCAAGAGCGTCATCGCCGGCGTGTACCGCCACCACGGCCCGCAAGGGGCGCTGGCCCGCCCGGCCCGGGCCGGGGTCATGGCGATCTGGGTGCTGGTCCTGCTGGCCGTCTACCTGGTGGTCAATTTCTCATAACGGAAAACCGGCCAGCCCGGGGCGTCAGCCGCCGAGGAACAGGCGGCCGACTTCGGGGTCCTGGAGGAGGGCGTCGCCGGGGCCGGCCATGGCCAGTTGGCCGTTGACCAAAACGTAGCCGATGTCGGCGAACTCGAGGCCCTTCTTGGCGTTCTGCTCGACCATGATGATGGTCTTGCCCTCGACGTTCTGGAGGTCGTCCAGGATCTCGAAGACCATGTCGATGAAGCGGGGCTCGAGCCCGATCGAGGGCTCGTCCACCAGCAGCACGTCGGGCTCCATGATCAGGGCCCGGGAGATCTCCAGCAGCCGGCGTTCGCCGCCCGACAGCACGCCGGCCCGCTGGTCGCGGCGCTCCTTGAGCCGGGAGTACTTGTCGAGCACCTTGTCGGCGGCCTCGTGGGCCTGGGCCGGGGAGTCCATGAGGAAGCCGCCCATCAACAGGTTTTCCTCGACCGTCATATTGGGGAACACCGAGTTGTCCTGGAGGATGTAGGCGATGCCGCCGTGCTTGAGCTTGTCGTTGGAGCCGAGCTTGGTGATGTCGCGGCCGTTGACGCGGATGGTGCCGCCGGTGATGTTGGTGAAGCCGTAGATCGAGTGGAGGATGGTCGACTTGCCGGCCCCGTTGGGGCCGATCAGGCACAGCGACTGGCTGCGGCCCACCTCGAGGCTGAAGTTGTGGAGGATCTCCATCTTGCCGTAGCCGGCGACCAAGTCCTCGATGACCAGCAGCGGCGCGCCCCCGACCAGTTCCGACAGCCGCTGGCGGCTCGGCCCCTCGGCGGCCAGCTTGGCGGCATCGCGGGCCACGTCGTCGACCGAGATCACGGTGCCGACGTCGCCCAGGCCGTAGCCCTTGAGCTTCTTCCCGGCGCCGTCGGGTTTCCGGTCCTCGGCCATCAGTGGGCCCCCAGGTAGGCGTCGATCACCCGCTGGTCGACCTGGATCCGCTCGGGCGGGCCGTCGGCCAGAAGCTGGCCGTGGGCCAGGCAGTAGATGTGCTCGGCCAGGTTCATGATCACCCGCATGTTGTGCTCGATGACCAGCAGGGTGATCCCCAGGTCCCGATTGACCCGCAGCAGGCGGTCGATCAGGCCGTTGATCAGGGTCGGGTTGATGCCCGCCGTCGGTTCGTCCAGCAACAGCAGCTTGGGGCCGTTGATCAGCGCCATGGCGAACTCGAGCAGCTTCTGCTGGCCGAACGACAGGTCGCCGGCGAACAGCAGCCGCTTGGAGTAGAGGCCGACGAACTCGAGCAGCTCCTCGGCCCGTTCGGTGTCCTCGGCGGCATACTTGGAGAACATGGTGGCCAGCCCTTCGTGGGTATGGGTCTGGCTGATCAGCATGTTCTGGACGCAGGTCATCTTGCCGTAGATGCGGGTCTGCTGGAACGTCCTGAGGAGGCCCAGGCGGGCGATCTCGGGGACCCGCAGCCGCGAGATATCGCGGCCCTCGAAGCGGATCGAGCCTTCGTCGACGAGGTGGTAGCCGACGATCGAGTTGAACAGGGTGGTCTTGCCCGAGCCGTTGGGGCCGATCAGGCCGATCAGGCCGCCCTCGGGCACCGTGATGCTGATCTCGCTGTTGGCGACGACGCCGCCGAAGGCCTTGCTGACGCCCTCGATCTCGAGCAGGGGCCGGGTCATGACTCCCCTCCCCCGGCAGCGCCGGCGACGCCTTCCTCTACCCGGTGGCCGAAGCGCTCGGGCCAGCGCTCGCGCATCCAGCCGATCAGGCCGGTGGGGAAGAAGACCACGATGACGACGATCAACACCCCCAGGGCGACCCGCTGCCAGCCCAGCAGATAGGTCCAGAACAACTCCTGGGTGACGTGGAAGATGACCGCCCCGATCACCGGCCCCCACAGGGTGCCCTTGCCCCCGAGAATCGCCATCAGCACCATCCACACCCCGTAGGTGGCGCCGGCGAAGGCGACGTTGGTGGGATCGATGAAGCCGATCAGGTTGCCCATCCCGCCCCCGGCGATGGCCAGGAAGAAGGCCGACACGCACCACGCCACGGTCTTGTAGCGGGTGGTGTGGATGCCCATCGCCTCGGCCTTCTCCTCGTCGTCGCGGATGGCGTTGATGGCCCGCCCGAAGCGGGTCGAATAGAGCCACCTCAGGGTCAGGAAGGTGGCCACCGCGAGGACCAGGAACAGGTAGTAGAAGAAGGCCCCGCGCTCGCCGAGTTCGTCGGGGAACACCGGCGTCACCAGCCCCGAGCCGGCGCCGATGTACTCCCAGCCGCTGGCGAGCTCGCCTCCGGCGATGCCGAGCCCCAGCGTGCAGATGGCGAAGTAATGGCCGCGCATCCCCAGGATGCCGGCGCCGAGGATGGCGGCGATGGCGACGCACAGCACGGCACCGATCCCCATGCCCAGGAAAAGTCCGGTCAGGTACTGGTCGGCGCTCAGGGATTCCACCGCCCCGGCGACGGTGGTGTATTCCTCGATATCGAAGTACAGGTTGCGCTGGGTGACCGCGGTGACGTACATGCCGATGCCGAAGAAGACGATGTTGCCGAACGAGTTGTAGCCCATCTGGCCGCCGACGATGTCCCAGGTCATGGCGAACAGGATCATCACCCACAACAGGGCCAGCTGGGTCTGGTAGGCCGGCGCGATAAGGGGGCCGGCGAGGGCCAGCGCCCCGAGGGCGACGACCATCAGACGTCGTTTCGCCGGGGTGTTCATTTGAGGAATTTCCGCCGCCGCTGGAGGCGGAAGTTGCGCCACACCAGGATCAGGACCAGCAACGAGAAGACGAAGGCGTACTGGAACTCGGCGCCGAGGATGAAGCCGGCGAACATCTCCGCCGCCCCCAGGCCGAGCCCGGCGGCGAGCACCCCGGCCAGGTTGCCGAGCCCGGCGACGATGACGATCATGAACGAGCGCACCGTATAGGCCAGGCCGACGAAGGGGTGGATTACCCAGGTCATCACCACCAGCGAGCCGGCGGCCCCGCAGATGGCGGCGTTCAGGGCGAAGGTGGTGGCGTAGACCTTGTCGGTGTCGATGCCCATGATGCGCGCCGCCCGGGCGTTCTGCGAGGTCGCCCGGATGGCCTGGCCGAGGCGCGATTTCTTGAGGAACATGACCAGGCAGCCGCCGACCACGATCACCGTGACGAAGGCCACCATCTTGATCTCGGAGACGGTGACGTCGCCGTCGAACAGGAACCGGGTGCCGAGGCCCGATTCGGCGGTGACGACGTCGGCCCCGAACAACTCGTTCATCAGCTGCTGGAGTATGATGCTGATGCCGAAGGTGGCGAGGATCGAGATGAACAGGTCCTTGTCGACCACCCGGAAGATGACGACCCGGTAGATCAGCCAGCCGATGACGAACATGCCGGCCGCCGAGATCGGCAGGGCGAGCAGCGGATGGACCCCCGCCAGATAGAGGAAATAGGTGAAGTAGCCGCCGAGGATGACCAACTCGCCCTGGGCGATGTTGATGATGTTCATCACCCCCCAGACCAGCGCCATGCCGTAGGCGGCCAGCGCGAAGATGGAACCGACCAGGATGCCGTCGATCAGCAACTGCACCGAAAAGATCGGCGCCTCTATAAGGATGCCGAGGTTTCCCATGGGCCGTCCCCCCCCCCGGGGGGCTCGTCCCCGGGGGGGATGCCGGGAGCTACGCTCCTAGCGGTCCTTCCATTTCGGCATCGGGTGGACGATCGTGCCCGAGGCGAACCTGGAGGGGGCGACGGCCACGTACTTGCCGCCCTGGATCTGGCGCAGGATCATCGGCTTGGCGATGTTCTTGCCGGTGTCGTCGAACTTGATGTTGCCGTAGAAGGTCTGGAAGTCGGTCGCGGCGAGGGCGTCGCGGACCTTCTCGGTGTCGAATGTGCCGGCCCGCGTCAGGGCGTCGGCCCACACCTGCACCGCGGCCGAGGACTCGGCGGCCTGGTACGGCGGGTAATAGCCGTATTCGGCGTTGAAGTCGTTGTAGTAGTCCATCGCCGAGCCGAACAGGTCGTCCTTGTAGCTCATGGTCTCGGTCCACTGGGTGGCGCACAGGAAGTGCTCGGCCTTGGCGCCGAACTTGCTGGTGTCGTTGACCTTGGCCGATTCGCAGTGGGTGATGGCGACCATCGGCACGTCGACCTTCATCTCCGACAGTTGGCGGGTAATCAGCACCGCCCCCTTGGAGTGGCCGGAGACCACCAGGACGTCGGGCTTCAGCGCCTTGACCTTGGTCAGGGTCGCGGACATGTCGCTGAGTTCCCTGGGCAGCTTGTCGTCGATGACCACCTTCATGCCGAACTTCTCGGCGTCGGCGATCACCCCGGCGCGGATGTCCATGGAGAACGGATCGTTCTCGACGGCGACCGCGACCCTGACCGAGGACGGGCTCTTGCCGGCCTTCTTGGCCTGCTCGGCGGCCAGGGCGATGGCCTCGGCGAGATACTGCTCGGAGGTCGACAGGACCGCGAAGATGTACTTGTAGCCCTTGTTGAACAGGGCCCGCGAGGCACCGTTGCCCTCGACCATCGGGATCTTGTACTTCTCGGTGACCGGGGCGATGGCCTTGGTCAGCCCCGAGCCGTAGGGGCCGAGGATGAACTTGATGCCGTCCTGCTTGATCAACCGTTCGGCAAGCTGGGAGGCCCGGGCCGGCGTCGACTCGTCGTCGTAGTACTTGATCTCGAGCTTGTACATCTTGCCGCCGACGCTGATCCCGCCCTTGGCGTTGATGCGCTTGACGGCCAGGTCGTAGCCGTTCTTGGTGTGGTTGCCGGCGGTGGTGTACTTGCCGGTCAGCGACACCGCGGCGCCGATGATGATGGTGTCCCCCTCGACCTTGGCGACGGCCGGGGCGGCGGCAACGAGGCCCAGCGCAGCGGCGGCGAAGGCCAGCGAAGCCAGAAACTTGGTGAATTTCGACATCCGTTGTTTCTCCCTGAGTGTTGTTGACGTGGTTATGACGCTTTCAACCGGCCGCGCGTGGCCGAAAAGCATGGAATTGCCCTGAATTGTATCGGAGTACCCGCAATCCGCAAGTTGAAACCACCGCAAGAGGAACCGGCGCCGCGGGCCGGGAGTCGTGATCATTTCCTTCCCGCCGACTTGGCCCCGGGCGCCCACGCCTTGACCTGGACCGCCCGCCCGCTCTGGGTGCGCATCACCTTGGGCTTCGATGTCTTCCCCAACTCGGCGGGCGAGCGTTTCCTGGTGAAGGCGTTGCGCATGGATTCCAGCGAGATCTCGGCGCGGCGGCCCCGCTTGATGGCCTGGCGGTAGGCCAGCGAGCCCATGGTCAACTGCTTGAGACGTTCGGGCGCCTCCTTGCCGAAGCGCATCCACATCTCGGCGAGGAAGGATTCGACCTTGCCCGGCAGGAACAGATCGACCTCGATGCCCGGCCGTCCCTTGGAGAAGGCCTTGTAGATCGAGGGTTCGACGGGCCCCTGCTCCTCGGCCACGAACACCGCCGGCATCAGCTTGGCGCCGTCGTTGGCCACCGCGTAACAGGCCTGGGCCAGGAACAGCAGGCGATGCAGCTTCTGGGGCTGCAGGTATTCGTTCTCGTGCAACGCCATGTCGGCGAAGTAGAACGCGACATCGAAAGCGGAATCGACGGCAGCCGGCATGTCCCACCCGAGTCTTGCCTGCGAACGACGGTGATTATAGGGTCAAACACCGACGAATGCATCAACCCAGAGGACCGGACACCCCCAGACATGGCCGATCGCGACGACGTCTTGCGCCGGGCCGCCGGCTGGCTGGCCGACGGCAAGGGGGTGGCCCTGGCCACCGTCATCGACACCTGGGGATCGTCGCCCAGCCCGCCGGGCAGCATCCTGGCGGTCAACCGGGACAGCGCCTTCGTCGGCTCGGTCTCGGGGGGCTGCATCGAGGGGGCGGTGATCAAGGAGGCCCTGGCGGTGATCGGCGACGGCCGGGGTCGGCTGCTGGAATTCGGAATCTCCGATGAGCGGGCGTGGGAGGTCGGGCTGGCCTGCGGCGGCCGGATGACCGTCCACGTCAACCGCGCCGAAAGGCCTGAGGTGCTCGAGCGGCTGATATCGGAGCGCCCCCTGGCCCTGGCCACCCACCTCGACAGCTCCCGCCAGGCCCTGATCGGCCCGCTAACGGCGGACGGCGAGCTGGACCTCGACGACCAGGCGCTGGCGGCGGCCAGGCAGGCGCTGACCGAGGACCGCAGCACCACCCTCGGAGAGGGCGAAGACGCGGTCTTCGTGGCCGTCTTCAACCGGCCGCTGCGGATGGTCGTCGTCGGCGCCGTCCACATCGCCCAGAGCCTGGCGCCGATGGCGGCGCTGGCCGGCTTCGAGGTCATCGTGGTCGATCCCCGGGGCGCCTTCGCCACCGCCGAGCGCTTCCCCGACGCCACCCTCAACGGCGCCTGGCCCGACGAGGCGCTGGCCGAGATCGGCCCCGATTCGATGACCGCCGTGGTCGCCCTCACCCACGACCCCAAGCTCGACGATCCGGCGCTGGCCGCGGCGCTGGGCTCGGCGGCCTTCTACGTCGGCGCCCTGGGCAGCCGCAAGAGCCACGCCAGGCGGCTGGAGCGGCTGCGGGAGATGGGCTTCACCGACGACCAACTGGGCCGCATCCGGGCCCCCGTGGGCCTCGACCTGGGCGGCCGGCGGCCGGCCGAGATCGCGGTCTCGATCCTCGCCCAGGCGCTGGCCGCGCGCTACGGCAAGGGATAACCATGGCCTTGCGCATCGCCGCCATCGTCCTCGCCGCCGGCCAATCGCGGCGCATGGGCGGGACCAACAAGCTGCTCGCCGAGATCGACGGGGTGGCGATGGTGGCCCGGGTCCATGGCGCCGCCCTGTCGGCGCGGACCGACCCGGTGATCGTGGTCACCGGCGACGACGCCGAGGCGGTGCTCGGGGTGCTGGCCAGCCAGCCGGTGCGCGCCGTCCACAACCCCGACTTCGCCCACGGCATCAGCACCTCGCTGGGCCACGGCATCGCCGCCCTGCCCGACTCGGTGGACGGCGTTGCGATCTGCCTGGGCGACATGCCGCGCCTCACCGCGACCCACATCGACCGCATCGCCGGCGCCTTCGATCCCGACGCCGGGCGCGCCATCTGCGTCCCCACCTTCGAGGGCCGGCGCGGCAACCCGGTGGTCTGGGCGCGGCGCTACTTCCCGGAGATCCTGGCCCTTGAGGGCGACGCCGGGGCGCGGAGCCTGATCGAGGCGCACATGGACGCGGTGTGCCCGGTGGTGATGGACGACGACGCGGTGCTGGTCGACGTCGACCGCCCCGGCGACCTGGAGGCCGCCGCCGCCGACACCGGGGAGTCCGACCGCGGCGGCTTCGTCCACCACGAGGAGATCCATTACCACCAGGAGATCCTGGCCCTGGCCGACGACGCCACCGGCCACGGCCGGCTCGAGGATCCCGCCGCCACCGCCACCGGCGACCACCCCTTCTGCGGCGACCGGGTGACCATCGACGTCGCCCTCGCCGGGGGTGCGGTGAGCGCGCTGGCCCATCGGGTGCGCGGCTGCATCCTGTGCCAGGCCGCGGCCAGCATCGTCGGCGCCCACGCCGCCGGCCAGGCCTTCGGGGCGCTGCGCCGGGCGACCGCGGAGCTCGAGGCGATGCTCGGGGACGGCGCCCCGCCGCCGTCCGGGGCCTGGGCCGGGTTCGGCGTCTTTAAGCCGGTGCGGGCCCACAAGAGCCGCCACGACTGCGTGCTGCTGCCCCTGAGGACTCTGCTCGAGGCCATCGAAAAGTGTGATCCGTGACCATCAAAAGCGCCAACTTCGCCGTCGGGCTGTACTTCGGCGGGATGGACGACAACGGCTACATCCTCCGCCTCAAGGACCATTAAGGCGCGTTCTCGATCCAGCTGGATTACTGGTCCCCGTGAATGTTCGGCAGCGCCCCCAGCCATTTCTCGTAGGTCCGCCAGCGGCCGACCGAGGTCGCGTAGAGGGGGCGGCGGACCTGCCAGTTGCTGGCCGTGCGGACGGTGCGCCGGGTGTCGTGGAAACGCAGGCAGGCGTCGTCCCAGGGCAGCCCGAGGGCCTCGATCAGGCGCCGGCTCTCCCTTTCCTGGTCGGCCACCAGGTCCTCGTAGCGGACCTCGTGGAAGGCCACCGGCAGCACCGCGCGCCAATGCTCCATCAGCCTCTCGCAGGCCCCCAGGTAGCGGCCCAGGTCGGCGATGTCGGTGCTCCACGGATAGGGCGCCACGAAGTTCTGGAAGTAGCACGACAGGCACAGGTCGCGGGCCTGGCGCCGGCAGTGGACGATCCGCGCCCGGGGGAACCGCGTGGCTATCTTGCCCAGGTGCAGGAAGTTGAAGGGGGTCTTGTCGATCACCCGGAGCGCCCCGGGGGCAAGCGCGCGCAGGCGCTCCAGATAGGCGCCGCCGGAGACATCCGACTCGGCAATCCAGTTCACCTCCCCGGCCCCGTGGACGGCGGGATGGCTGGCGGCGATGTGCTCGACCAGCGTGGTCCCCGAACGCGGCATGCCGACGACGAACACCGGCAATTCGGAGTCTTCGCCGGTCCCTTCCCTTTCGGCGAAGAAGGCGGCGTCGAAGGTCTCGATCGTCCGTTCCACCAGCCGGTCGTGGCCGTCGGCGTCGAATGCCCCCAGTTCCGCGCGGCGCAACCCGTTGCCGGCCTTGAAATGGGCGAACGCCCGCTCGGCCCGGCCGCCGGCGTCGTCGTATTCGCCCAGCGCGAAGTGGAGCGCGATCCGCCGGCTCCGCGCAAGGCCGCTGTCGGCAAGCAGGTCTTCAACCGTCGCCGCCTCGCCGTCGGTCAGGCCGCCGCCCTCCGCGCAGGCCAGGTTGTACCAGGCCTCGGCGAGCCCCGGATCGAGCCCGGTGGCGCGGCGGAAGCACACGGTCGCGTCGTCCAGCCGGCCCGCCGCCAGCAGCACCACGCCGAGGCCGTCGTGGGCGCCGGCGAACCCCCCATCGAGCTCGATCGCGCGGCGGTAGGCGGCCTCGGACTCCTCGATCCGGTCGAGCACGAACAGGGCGCCGCCCAGGTTGGCGTGGGCCGGGGGGTGGCCGAGTCCGGCCGCCTGGCGGAAGGCGGCGAGGGCGGCGGCGCTCTCGCCCCGGGCCTGGAGGACGACGCCGAGGTTGTTGCGGGCCTCGGCGTGGCCGGGATCGAGCGCCACCGCCTTGCGGCAGGCGGCCTCGGCCCCGGCGAGATCGCCGCTCCGCCGCAACGCGGCGCCCAGGTCGGCGTGGGCCGCGGCGTCTCCGGGATCCAGGCGGACGATCCGGCGATAGGCGGCGACGGCTTCGCCAAGCCGCCCGGCGGCGACCGACCCCGACGCCTTGGCCGACAGCTCGGCCTTGGCGCGCTCCAGCTTCTCCTGCTTGCGCCGTTGCCTGCGATTCACCGGGTCCCGCATATTGTCTCGACCGCCGAATGCCTCTAAACAGGATGCCGTCACCATAGTCCTCGGGATACGGCCATGCCAACTTCGACCCCGCCCGCGGCGTTCGGCCCCGAGACGGCCAGGATCCTGCTTGACATCGGGGCGGTCGACTTCCGCCCCGAGGAGCCCTACACCCTGACCTCGGGCTGGGCCAGCCCGGTCTACATCGACTGCCGCAAGCTGATCTCGTACCCCGCCGAGCGGCGCCGGGTGATCGAGATGGCGGTCACCCTCCTTCGTGATGCGGGCGACCTGGCGGGGGCCGGCGCGGTGGCCGGCGGCGAGACCGCCGGCATCCCCTATGCCGCCTGGATCGCCGAGGCGACCGGCCTGCCGATGCTGTACGTCCGCAAGAAGCCCAAGGGCTTCGGGCGGGACGCCCAGATCGAAGGCGACCTCGAGGACGGCCAACGGGTGATCCTGATCGAGGACCTGGCCACCGACGGTAGCAGCAAGTTGGTCTTCATCGACGCCCTGCGTCGGGCCGGGGCCGAGGTCGGCGCCGCCCTGGTGATCTTCTACTACGGGGTCTTCCCCGGCGCCCTGGGGGAGCTGGAGAAGGCCGGAGTCGCCCTGCGCCATCTGGCCGACTGGCAGGACGTGCTCGAGGTCGCCGGGGGCGGCGGCTACTTCACCCCCGAGGCCATCTCCGGGGTCAGGGAATTCCTCGCCGACCCGGTGGGCTGGTCGGCCTCGCACGGCGGGCGAAGCGGCGCTTGAATCCGCCCCCCCGCCGATCCACATATCAGACACATCCTCCGCAATAACGGTACCCGACGATGAAAATACTTCTCGCCCTCGCCGGGGCGCTTGTGGCACTAGCCCTTGTCACCCCCGGCTGGGCGGCCGAGCCCCTGGTCGACGCCCAATGGGTCAAGGCCAACCTGGGCCAACCCGGGATCGTCTTCCTCGACGTGCGGGGCAACCGCAACGCCTACCGCGCCGCCCACCTGCCCGGGGCCGTCCACACCGACTACGCACGCGACGGCTGGCGGATCACCAAGGGCGGGGTCAGGGGCCTGCTGCCCGACAAGCGACACCTGGAGGCCCTGGCCGGCCGCCTGGGCATCGCCAACGACAGCCACCTGGTGATCGCCACCGGCGGCTACGGGGCCAGCGAGATGGCGGTCGCCACCCGCATCTACTGGACCTTCAAGGTCATGGGCCTCGATGAGGTGTCGATCCTCGACGGCGGCATGTCGGCCTACCTCGAGGACCGCCGGAACCCGGTCGAAAAGGGCGACATCCGCCCCCGGCCGGCGACCTTCACCGCCGACATGCGGCTTGATCTGCTGGCCACCGCCGAGGACGTCCGCCGGGCGCCCGGCTCGACCCTCGTCGACAGCCGTCTCGGGGACCAGTACCTGGGCATCAACAAGAGCGGCTCGGTGAAGCGCCGCGGCACCCTTGCCGGCGCCCTCAACGTGCCGATCTCGTGGCTCACCGTGAACGGCCGGGGCTTCATCCGCGAGGCCGAGGAGATCCGCGACCTCTACCGCTTCGCCGGCGCCCCCACCGAAGGCGACACCATCTACTTCTGCAACACCGGTCACATGGCCTCGTTGGGCTGGTTCGTGGCCTCGGAGATCCTCGGCAACACCGAGGCCAGGCTCTACGACGGCTCCATGGCCGAATGGACCGCCGACCCCGCCAACCCGGTCGAACGGCGCATCGAGACCCGGTGAGCCCCCCCCCGGACCACACGCCAGACAATAATTCGCTAATAGCGAATTCTCCCCTTGACATTTGTTCGCTATTAGCGAGAATTTAGAGTGTGCGAGGAGGAGCATGCCGATGAACCGGTTCAAGCCCCTGACCCCGAAGGAAGTGGATGCCATCGAGGGTAGCGCCCCCGAGCTCCTGGCCGCCCATCCGGACAAAACCGGCGCCACCATAATTCTGCGCCTGGTTGCCACCATCCGCGACAGGGAAGAGGAATTAGTCGCCTATGCCGCGACCCGCAACGAGGAGTCCTTCCCCGATGAGATCGTGGCCCGCCTGCTGGACGGCGAAAACCCGGTGCGCGTCTATCGCCACCACCGCGCCATGACCCTGGCCGCCCTCCACGACGCCACAGCCATCAGCACGGCCTACCTGTCGGAGATCGAGACCGGCAAGAAACCGGGCAGCGCGGCCTCGCTGAAGAAGATCGCCACCGCCCTCAACGTGGCTCTCGACGACTTGGTCTAACTTCAAGTCGTTGAACAAAAACGGTTCCAAAATAAATTTCGAGCGATCCTCAGCCGCGGGGGATTGTCACCGTCGCACTGAGCCCGCCCTGCTGGCGGTTGGCCAGTTCGATCTTGCCGCCGTGGGCGTGGACGATGGTCCGGGCGATGTTCAGCCCCAGGCCGACGCCGCCGGTGTCGCGGCTGCGCGAGCCCTCGAGGCGGTAGAAGGAATCGAAGACCCGCTCCATCGCGTCCTCGGGAATGCCGGGGCCGTCGTCGTCCACCGTCACCGTCACCTCGGCCTCCGATCCCGACAGCGAGACCACCGCCCGGCCGCCGTATTTCAGGGCGTTGTCGATGAGGTTGGCGAACACCCGTTTGAGGGCCACCGGCCGGCCGTCGTAGGGGAAGCGGAAATCGCCCGCATACTCGGCGCGCCCTCCGACGTCGGCGGCGGCGTCGCACAGGCTCTGCAACAGCACCGCCAGGTCGAAGGTCTTGCGGGGCTCGCCGGCGGCGGCGTCGCGAGCGAACGACAGGGTCGCCGCGATCATCGTTTCCATCTCGTCCAGGTCGGCCAGCATCTTGGCCCGCTGTTCGGCGTCCTCGACGAATTCGGCGCGCAGCTTGAGCCGGGTGATCGGCGTCCTGAGGTCGTGGGAGATCGCCCCCAGCATCCGGGTCCTGCCGTCGATGAAATCGCGCAGGCGGCGCTGCATCTCGTTGAAGGCGCGCGCCGCGCGGCGCACCTCGCGCGGCCCCCCCTCGTCCAGCGGCGGCGCGCCGACGTCCTTGCCCAGCCGTTCGGCGGCCCGCGCGAAGAGGGCCAGCGGCGCCGTCGAGCGGCGCACCGCCCACACCGACAGCGCGATCACCACCACCGCCGTGACGACGATGGAGAAGAAGAAGCGGGACGACCAGAACGGCGCCAGGCGTCCGGACGGCGCCATGAAGTTGAGCCAACTGCCGTCGGCCAGCCCCACCGAGACCAGCAGCAGGTGAGTGGGAAGACCGCCTTGCATCATGCCGGTCATGTGCATCCCCATGCCGGGCATGGACATCCCCATGGGAGGGGTGTCGAAGCCGCGAACCGACGTCGGGTCCTCGGTAAGGGAAACCAGGATTCGTCGTTCGACGCCGTCGTCCAGGTGATCGTCCAGCGCCGAGCGGACCAGCCGCGAGCGCCAGTCGTCGCCATCGGCGGCGACCAGGGGCCGGTGGGGGGTCCACCTCACCCTGAGGCCGAGACCGTGGAAGGAACGCTCCAGCCACCGGCGCTCGGCGGCCGGGGCTTGCTCGAACAGGCCGACGGCGGCGGCGATCCGTTCGGCCGTCTGCCGGCCCCGAGAGATGGCCAGGATGGAGGACCGGTCGCCGGAATAGAAGGCCATGCCGATCAGTTGAGAGGCGGTCAGCCCCAGCAGCAGGACCAGTACCGTGCGGCCGACGATGGTCTGCGGCCACAGGCGCATCACCCGGCCTCGACCTCGGGGGTGAAGGTGTAGCCGCCCCCGCGCACGGTCTTGATCAGCGCCGGGCGGCGGGGGTCGTCCTCGATCTTGCGGCGCAGGCGGCTGACCTGGACGTCGATGCTGCGGT
>CAZWEZ010000050.1:0-25835 GCA_964632795.1 uncultured Thalassospiraceae bacterium
CGGCGGCACGCCGAGGCGATCTCTATGGGTCATTATCAGTGCCCCTTGGTATAAGACAACCCTGCGCGGGCCTTCATCAGAAGGTCGCAGATCTCGCGCACGGCGCCTTCGCCGCCCTTCCTGTCGGTCGTCATGACGGCGGCCTCATGGGCTTCGGGTACGGCGTCGGCGACGGTCAGCGGACAGCCGACGGCCCGCATTACCGCCAGATCGTTGACGTCGTCGCCGACATGGGCAACCTCGGCGAGGTCGATCCCCAGCTCCTTGCACAGCGCCGACAGCGTTGCCAGCTTGTCCTCGACGCCGCTGAACACGTGCTCCAGGCCGAGGTCCTGGCCGCGCTTGAGGATGGTCGGCGCGGCGCCGGCCGAGATCACGGCGACCTCGATCCCGCTCTCGCGGAGCCGCTTCAGGCCCATCCCGTCCTTGACGTTGAACTTGCGGAGCAGGCGGCCGTCCTCGGTGTAGTAGAGGCCGCCGTCGGTCAGCACCCCGTCGACGTCCACCGACAGCAGCCTGACCTTCCCGAGGCGCTTCAACAGCCCGGCGGGGATATGGCGAGCCGTCACAGCCGCCGCTTCTCGCGGATCACGACCTCGACCTCGTCGGCCGGCAACGGCTTGCAGAAGAAGAAGCCCTGGATCGCGTCGCACCACTGCTGGCGGAGGAAGGCCAGTTGCGCCTGCTCCTCGACCCCTTCGGCGGTCACCTTGAGACCCAGGCTCTGGCCGATGGCGATGACCGCGGCGGCCAGCCTGGCGCCGCCGCCGCCGATGTCGGCGATGAACGAGCGGTCGATCTTGATCGAATCGAGGGGAAAGTTCCTCAGGTAGTTGAGCGACGAATAGCCGGTGCCGAAGTCGTCGGCGGCGAGGTGGACGCCCATCTCGCGGATCCGGCGCAGGGTGGCGATGGCCTCGTCGGCCTTCTCCATCAACGAGCTCTCGGTAATCTCCAACTCCAGGAACTCCGGCGCCAGCCCGGTTTCATCGAGGATCGCCACGACGTCCGCCAGCAGGTCGTTCTTCGACAACTGGTGGGCCGAAATGTTGACCGCCATCACCATCGGCTTCATCCCCGCATCCTGCCACGCCCTGGCCTGGGCGGTGGCGGCCCTGAGCACCCACTGGCCGATGGGAACGATGAGGCCGGTCTCCTCGGCCAGGGGAATGAAGGTGGCTGGCTGGATCAGCCCCTCTTCGGGGCATTGCCAGCGCACCAGCGCCTCCACGCCGACGATCCGGCCTCTCCTCAGCTCCACCTTGGGCTGGTAATGGAGGACCAGCTCGTCGCGGTCCAGGGCCCGGCGCAGCCTGTTTTCCAGGCTGAGGCGCTTCCTCGCCCGGATGTTCATGTCTTCGGTGAAGAACTGATACGTGCCCCGGCCGCGCTCCTTGGCGTGAAAGGACGCGGCGTCGGCGTTGCGGATGAGATCGGCGACGTTCTCCCCGTCGTCGGGATAGAGGGCGATGCCGATGCTGGTGGTGAGCACGATGTCGTGGGCGTGCCCTTTCAGCACGTACGGCTTGGAGACCGCTTCCAGCAGCCGCCGGGAAACCATGGTTGTCTCCTCGGCCGAGGTGATCTGGGGCAGGATGACCAGGAACTCGTTGCCGCCGAGACGGCCGATGGTGTCGCGGTCCCTGAGACAGGTCTTCATCCGGCGCGCCATCTCGATCAGCAGGACGTCGCCGGCGCCGTGGCCGAGGCTGTCGTTGACGATCTTGAAGTTGTCCAGGTTCAGAAACAGGATGCCCACCTGTTCCTTGCCGTGGGCGGCCTGCGACAGGGCCTGGTGAACGCGGTCCTGGAGCAGTCTCCGGTTGGGCAGTTCGGTCAGCACGTCGTGGTTGGCCTGGAAGTCGATGCGCTCCTCGTCCTGCTTGCGCCGGGTGACGTCGCTGAACACGGCGACGTACTGCTCGACCTCGCCGTCGCGGCCCCTGAGGGCGACGATCGACAGCCACTCGGGAAACACCTCGCCGTCCTTGCGGCGGTTCCAGATTTCGCCTTCCCACCTGCCGTTCCGATCGAGGTCCTCCCACATCGACTCGTAGAACCGCTCGTCGTGGCGCCCCGAGTTGAGGAAGCTGGGGTCCTTGCCGATGACCTCCTCGGGGGCGTAGCCGGTGATCGCCGTGAAGGCCGGATTGACCATCACGATCCGGTTGCCCCCGTCGCTGACCATGATCCCCTCGTTGACGGTCTCGAGGACCGCGGCGACCATCCGCAACGCCCCGTTGGCCGGCCCCCGGCCGCCGGTCGCGGAATCGGCGTGCGGTCCCGAAAGCACCGCGAGGTCGAAGCCGAGGCGGGTGGCCTGGGTCTGGAAGAAGTCCTCCCGGAACGGGCTCACGGCCGCCGCCGCGGCGTCGGGCCGGGGAGAACCATCGATCTGGTGTCGTTTCGGCACTCGCGATCCTAACACACGGCTCGCAGCCGGTCATCCCCGCCACGCCGCAACGCCCGGAAACATAAAAGTTTATGTAAATACTTACTTTATTTTGTAAGAAATAAAATAATGGTAAAGGAGAGACTTTTATACTATTATATACATGAGGACAATGCAAGCATTACTTATGACGACATTCATGGACACCGACCGCTATTCCGGCGTCGAGCGCCGCCGCTGCGACAGCGCCTATAAGTCCACCGATGATGCCACTATCAACGCCAAATCCATAGAGAACTACAGATCCCGTAATTCCAAATACAATAACGTGGGGAAGGAAATGACGATCAGAAAGCAACATCATGGTTGCAAGTCAGCACAAGACTGTGTGTAACAACCGAGATAGATGCTTCATGAGTGGCCGTGGGTGGTGATCTGCGTTTTCGTCTCATGGTGTCGACCTCTTTTTCAGGGACGCCAATAATCACGGCTTACGTGTCGGATGTGAAGGACCTGAACCGTTGATCCTTCCATGGTGAAGAATATACGCCAGCCGTTTCCCCGCCCAAAGAGCAGTTGTCTGATCTCGCAATCGAAGGCCTCGCTTTCCGGTGCGATGGCGTGTGATTCCGATAGGGTGTCGAGTTCAAGGATTTTGCCCCTGATGCCGTCAAGCCACTTGGCCGCATAGACGGGGTTCTCGGCAAGATACCATTCATATGCTTCGCGGATGTTGTGCGCCGCAAAGGGCGTAATGACGATCCGGTAGCGTTTCATGCCTTGGCGGCGCCAAACTTATCAAAGAAGGCGGACGCCTCGACACCTTGTCCATCGCGGGCTTGATCGAGTCCCTTGCGGATGCCGGCAACGGTTCTGACGAATTCGATCTGATCCTGCACGTCCTGCCACGCCTGAGCGTCCATGACGACCAGTTCCGGCTTGCCGTTCACGGTCAGGACGGAGGGCCGCCCGGTCTCCTTGAGGCGAGACATGAAACGTGCCGTATCCCGTTTGAACTCGGTAAGCGATCTGATGTCCTTGGTGATATCCATGGCAGCCTCATCATATACACATCATTTAAGATGCTAATATAGTGTATTATATGATGTTTGTCGAGTGCGGACCAACAGGCTGCCGGCGACGGGTGGCAAACCGGGGAGATATGGGATAGTCTCGTTCATGGTGAGTTGAAGATATCTCTGTTGCCTATGATCTTGTCCAAACACCAAAATCATACTGCATTTCAACAGCTTAATCCACGCTCACCATCCCTTTCACGCCGTCTCGTGAATAATCCGGGCTCGTACTCTCTAGTCCCGACTTTCATACTTTCTTGTCCTGGCCTACGATGCCGGGGCCGGAGCCCTCCGGCCAAGGACCGAACGTTTTTTATCGAGGAACCCCCGAGATGTCATCCAACCCCCCCTTCCAGTGGGACGACCCCTTGTTCCTGGAAGACCAGTTGAGCGAAGAGGAACGCCTGGTCCGCGACACCGCGCGCGAGTACGCCCAGGACAAGCTGATGCCCCGCGTGCTCGAGGCCAACCGCAGGGAATTCTTTCACCAGGAGATCATGAGCGAGTTCGGCGAGCTGGGCCTGCTCGGCTCGACCCTGCCCGAGGAGTACGGTTGCGCGGGCGTCAACCACGTCTGCTACGGCTTGGTGGCGCGCGAGGTCGAGCGGGTCGATTCCGGCTACCGCTCGGCGATGAGCGTCCAGTCGTCCCTGGTCATGCACCCGATCCACGCCTACGGCACCGAGGAGCAGCGCCGCAAGTACCTGCCCAAGCTGGCGACCGCCGAGTTGATCGGCTGCTTCGGGCTGACCGAGCCCGACCACGGCTCCGATCCCGGGGGCATGAAGAGTCGCGCCGTCAAGGTCGACGGCGGCTACGTGCTGAACGGCACCAAGATGTGGATCACCAATTCCTCGATCGCCGACGTCTTCGTGGTGTGGGCCAAGCTGGACGGCGTCATCCGCGGCTTCATCCTGGAGAAGGGCATGAAGGGCCTCAGCGCGCCCAAGATCGAGGGCAAGTTCAGCCTCCGGACGTCGATCACCGGCGAGATCGTGATGGACGAGGTGTTGGTGCCCGAAGAGAACATGTTCCCCGAGGTGAGCGGCCTCAAGGGTCCCTTCGGCTGCCTCAACAAGGCCCGCTACGGGATCTCCTGGGGAGCCCTGGGGGCGGCCGAGTTCTGCTGGCACGCGGCGCGCCAGTACACCATGGACCGCAAGCAGTTCGGCCGGCCGCTGGCCGCCAACCAGCTGATCCAGAAGAAGCTGGCCGACATGCAGACCGAGATCACGATCGGCCTCCAGGCCTGCCTCAGGGTCGGCCGGCTGCTGGACGAGGGCCGCTGCGCGCCGGAGAACATCTCGCTGGTCAAGCGCAACTCGTGCGGCAAGGCGCTGGACATCGCCCGCATGGCGCGGGACATGCACGGCGCCAACGGCATCTCGGACGAGTTCCACGTCATCCGCCACCTGCTCAACCTGGAGACCGTCAACACCTACGAGGGCACCCACGACATCCACGCCCTCATCCTGGGGCGCGCCCAGACCGGGCTGCAGGCCTTCACGGGATAGGACTAGGAACCGTCTGATGAAGATGAAAGCCGCGCTGCTGACCAACATGGGGCTCCCCCATCCCTTCGCCGAGACCCGTCCGGTGGAGATCAAGGAAGTGGAACTGGACCCGCCCGGCGCCGGCGAGGTCCTGGTCAAGGTGGCCGCCGCCGGGGTCTGCCATTCCGACCTCTCGGTGGTCGAGGGGGTGCGGCCGCGGCCGATGCCGATGGTCCTGGGCCACGAGGCCTCGGGCGTCGTCGCCGGGGTCGGCCCGGGGGTCGAGGACTTCGCCGAGGGCGACCACGTGGTCTTCGTCTTCGTTCCCGCCTGCGGCGAATGCGTACCGTGCAAGGAGGGCCGGCCGGCGCTGTGCGAGCCGGGCATCGCCGCCAACTCCGCCGGCGTCATGATCGACGGCGGGGTCAGGTTGAGCCTCGACGGCCAGCCGGCCTACCACTTCGCCGGGGTGTCGTGCTTCGCCGAGTACGCGGTGGTCTCGCGAAACTCGCTGATCAAGGTCGATTCCGAGCTCGACCTGGATGAGATGGCGTTGTTCAGTTGCGCCGTCATCACCGGCGTCGGCGCGGTGATCAACGCCGGCCAGGTGCCGCTCGGCTCGACGGTGGCGGTGGTCGGCCTGGGCGGGGTCGGCCTGGCCGCCATGCTCGGCGCCAAGGCCGCCGGCGCGCGTATGGTGGTCGGCCTCGACATCCACGACAACAAGCTGGAGATCGGCCGCCAGCTCGGCGCCGACGCCTGTTTCGACGCCAATGACGACGACGTGGTCGACAAGGTCAAGGAGGCCACCGGCGGGGGCTGCGAGTACGTCATCGAATGCGTCGGCAAGGTCGAGGCCATGAACCTGGCCTACAAGATCACCAAGCGCGGCGGGACCACGGTCACCTGCGGCCTGTCCCACCCCGCCACCAGCTTCGAGGTCCAGCACGTCAACCTGGTCACCGAGGAACGGACCATCAAGGGCAGCTACCTGGGAAGCTGCGTGCCCAAACGCGACATCCCCAGGTACATCAGCCTGTTCCAGCGCGGCCAATTGCCGGTCGACAAGCTGCTGAGCGAGCGGATCGAACTGGAGGACATCAACGAGGCCTTCGACCGCCTGGCCAAGGCCGAGACCATCCGCCAGATCATCACCTTTTAGAGCACATCATGCATGCAAGGACCCGCTGGCATCCCTTTGGATTTCAATAGGAACCTCATCCTGAGCAGCCGCGAAGCGGCGTGTCGAAGGATGGATCGAATGAATCGAATCAATCCGGACCTGGACTAGCGGCCCGGGTCGGCCAACGCCGTCTCGACCAGGGTCGCCCAGAAGCTGGCGCCGTGGGGCAGGACGTCGTCGTTGAAGTCGTACTTCGGGTTGTGCAGGAGGCGGCCGTCCTCCTGCGGGCCGTTGCCGATCAACAGGTAGCATCCCGGCTTCTCGCGCTGCATGAAGGCGAAGTCCTCCGCGCCCATGGTCGGCGTCGGCTGGCGGTCGACGTTGGCCTCCCCGGCGACCATGACCGCCGCCCGGGCCGCGGTCTCGGTCGCCTCCGGGTCGTTGACGGTGGGCGGGTAGCGCCGTTCGTAGCGCATCTCGAGTTTGGCCCCGTGAGCCGCGCAGACGCCCTCGGCGATGCGCCTCATGGACGCTTCGACGGCGTCCTGGACCTTAGGGTCAAAGGACCGCGTGGTGCCGCACAGGGTCGCCGTTTCCGGGATCACGTTCCAGGTATCGCCGGCATGGAACTGGGTCACGGTGACCACCACCGATTCGAGGGGGCTCACGGTGCGGCTGGCGATCGTCTGCAGGGCGCCGACGATCTCGCAAGAGACGACCAGCGGATCGATGGCGAGGTGGGGCATGGCGCCATGCCCCCCACGGCCGCGCACCGTGATCTCGAAGATGTCGAAGGCGGCCATCATCGGCCCCGGCCTCAGCGCGAAGGTGCCGACCGGCATCCCCGGCCAGTTGTGCATGCCGTAGACGTCGCGCACCGGGAACCTGTCGAACAGCCCTTCGGCGACCATCACCCGGGCGCCGCCTTCGTTCTCCTCGGCGGGCTGGAAGATGAAGTGGACGGTGCCGCGGAAGCGGCGGGTCTCGGCCAGGTAGCGCGCCGCGCCCAGCAGCATCGCGGTATGGCCGTCGTGGCCGCAGGCGTGCATCTTGCCGGGATGGGTGGAGGCGTGGTCGAAGGCGTTGGCCTCGGCGATGTCCAGGGCGTCCATGTCGGCCCTGAGCCCGATCGCCGGCCCGTCGCCGTTGCTCAACGTCCCCACCACCCCGGTGCCGGCCAGTCCGCGGTCGATTCGGATTCCGAACTCCTCGAGCCGGGCGGCGACGAAGTCCGAGGTCCGCCGTTCCTCGAAGGCGGTCTCGGGGTGGGCGTGCAGGTCCCGCCGCCAGGCGGTCATGTCGGCGTGGAAGTCGGCGATGCGGTTGATGACGGGCATGGGGGGCCTCTCTCGGTCAAGGAGTCGTCCGAATGACGGGACACGGTCGCAACGGCGGCGATTCTAGCCTATAGTCCCCACATCCGGAGGGAAGCTCATAGAGGTGGACCATGGCCACGTCAACGCAAGAGATACGGTCTTCGCGGGCGCCCTATACCGGGTACGTCAACCCGTTCGTCGATTGGTTGCTCAACGACGGCTGGAACATCACCGATCCCAAGGAGCTGGTCGCCCGGCTGGCCGAAAGGATGGTCGCCGAGGGAATCCCCCTGTGGCGGATGCGGATCAACATCCGGACCCTTCATCCCCTGGTCTTCGGAACCGCCTACACCTGGCGGCGCGACGCCGACCACGTCGAGGAGTTCAACCCCCCCCACAGCATCCTCGACACCGCCCAGTACCTGGACAGCCCGTTCGCCGCCATCTTCGACGGCGCCGGCGGCATCCGGCGCCGTCTCGACGTTCCCGGGGTCGAGATCGACTTCCCGATCCTCAAGGAGCTTCACGCCGAGGGGGCGACCGACTACGTGGCGATGCCGATCCTGTTCCACGACGGCAAGATCAACGCCATCACCTTCGCCACCGACCGCCCCGGCGGCTTCGCCACCGCCGAGCTGGAGACGATGTTCGAAATGCTGCCGGTGCTGGCCCGCCAGTTCGAGGTCTACGCCATGCACCGCACGGCGCGCAACCTGCTGGACACCTACCTCGGCAAGTACACCGGCGAGAGAGTGCTGAACGGCCATATCAAGCTCGGCGACGGCGAGGACATCCAAGCCGTGATCTGGTTCTGCGATCTCCGCGACTCGACGGTGATGGCGGATTCGATGGAGCGCCGGGACTTCCTGGCCATCCTCAACGACTTCTTCGACTGCATGGCCGGCGCCGTCCTCGAACACGGCGGCGAGGTGCTGCGCTTCATCGGCGACGCGGCGCTGGCCATTTTCCCCACCGGGGTTTCGACGCCGAGCCGCCAGTGCTGCAGCGCCGCGCGCGGCTGCGAGAAGGCGCTGGAGGCGGCGCGGGACGCCTACCGCCGGATGGAGGACCTCAACCGGAGTCGCGCGTCGCGGGACCTGCAGCCCCTGCGGTTCGGGCTGGCCCTGCACGAGGGCGAAGTGATGTATGGCAACATCGGGGTTCCCGAGCGCCTCGAATTCACCGTCATCGGCGCCGCCGCCAACGAGGCGGCGCGTCTGGAATCCCTGTGCAAGACCCTGGACAAGCCGATCCTGATCTCGGCCCGGTTCGAAAGCTGCTTTCCGGGGAAACTGGTATCCCTCGGCCACCACCCCCTGCGCGGCGTCAGCGATCCCCAGGAAGTCTTCACCCTGCCCGAGTTCGGATAGGTCATGTACCAATGAATGACATCGTAATCAGATGTCAGCTTGGGGCACCGATGTTCGTTAAATGATTGAAAGCAAACCTCGGTAGGAGTTTCCGCCGCTTCCGGGTATAGCCACGAAGCGGACAGCCTACGCAAGCCTTCGCCTATCGCCGATGAAAAGCAGTCGTGTTAAGCTGTCCACTGCTGGATCCGACGCATCGCCGGAGTGATTAAGGGGGAGTGTATATGTCTATTGACGTGCTTATGGGAGAGCCTGAAGAAACCGAGGTCGAGGAAGCTGCCGCCAAACCAGTCGATCCAGACGAGTTTTTTGCAAAAAACGCGTTCCGGATAGTCTACCAGACGAACAACTTCTTGCTCCCGCAAATCCGATATCTCATCGATAAGGGCGAGGTCCTCAACATCCGACCGGAATATCAGAGACGTCTTCGCTGGAGCACCCCGCAAAAATCAAAACTCATCGAGTCGCTCCTTCTCAACATTCCCGTTCCGCCGATCTTTCTCTACGAAAGCAGCGCGGCGCGTTATGAGGTCATGGACGGACAGCAGCGTCTCAATTCAGTGCGCGAGTTCATTGCTGGCGATTTCGCCCTGTCTAGGCTGCCGGTCCTCAAGCCCCTGAACGGTCTTCGCTATTCCCGCTGCCCTCCGCGGATCAAGCGCGCACTGGACCGTGCCAGCCTTTCCGCCACCATTCTCCTTCTTGAGAGTGAGGCCGCAGAGTCAGCTTCGGGAGTCCTGACGCTGACCGACATCCGGCGTTTCATATTCGATCGGCTCAATACCGGCGGGACGAGGCTGAATCCCCAGGAGATCCGAAACGCCCTAAACCCGGGCGTCTTCAACAAGATCCTGATCGACATGACCCAGTTCCGGCTCTTCACCGATGTATTCGACATCCCGCCCTACGTCGAAGCGGATCCGGACGACTACTACGAGAATCCGGATCGGCAGAAGAACACCCTTTATGCGTCAATGGGCGACTGCCAGCTCGTCCTACGCTACTTCGCCCTCAAGGATGAGGCCAACATTCGTGGGTCGATGAAATCGATGCTCGACCGAGCGATGGAAGTGCAGATCACGGATGTCGAGGGAAATGCGTGGAAGCTGGAATTCCAAGAGAGGTTCACGTTCCTTTTCAACCTTTTTGATGGCCACCCATTTCGTCTGCCCCCTGATGAGAAGGGGCGCGAACGGTTGTCGGCCGCGATCTACGATGCGTCAATGGTTGCAATCAACAATCTCTGGGGGAATCGGAACGAGATCGAGGCTGACAAGGCAATAGTCCAGCAGCGCATGGCGAATGCGACGGGCGATACTGACACCATGATCATACTAACCGGTCAGCAAAATACCGCTAACGCGGTCCGTGAGAGGATAAACTTGATGTGTACGATACTAATGCCTCAGTGAGATTTGGCGTGGCCACAGCCTTCACCGTCATCACCGAGGAATTCGGCGACGATCTGGACGCGATCCGGTTGTTGGTCAACTCGTTCAACGATCCGCACAAGAGCGCCCCGAAGGCGCGCATTGCCGCTGCGAATTCGTCAACACTCCTGTTAGCGGCGACATTCGAGGAGTTCGTGCGGGAGATGGCGCGCGCCTATGCGAGAGCCGTGGTTGCCGCAACTCACTCGTTCGAGAGGCTCCCTACAAAGTTGGCGAGCACGGCTTGGCGTCGCACGATGGAGACGCTGGCTCGCGTCCGGATCAACACCGGGACCAAAGTCTTTTCGGCAGAGAGCGTATTTTTAGATGCGCAGACGCGGTTTAACGTCGTTTACGAATTCTGCAAAGGCGACCTGTCGCAAGACATTTACAACGAACTTATTTACAATGAGAACAACATGCGACCCGGCGAGATCAACTCGCTCTTTAAAGTTAGCGATCTGGGCGACGTGTGCTTGAAGATAGCGGATAAAAGGCCTCTTCTTGAGAATTTCGGCGAGGCCGAGGCGGGCAAAGCCCATGGGCGACTGCTGGCAAGCCTCGAAGAGTTCTTCGAACGGCGCAACGGTATCGCTCATTCCCTTAATCCAGCCCGATCGAGCGGCCCTGATCAAATCCTTAAGGACATCGATATGTTCAACGCATTAGGAAAGTCCCTTTGCGAAACGCTGGAAGCTCTTGCTCCTAAGACCACGGCTGCCGCTGCAGAGGCTACGCCCGGGAACGTCGCTCAGGTTGCCATGGAGACCGCTGTCGTCGAGGCCCCTGCCGTGGCGTCTGACACTCCTGTGCAATCGGAGTAAGGTCAATGTCGCCTCGGCGCAGGAGCGACACTCCGGGATGGGGGTTTCAACGGTCTTCTCTGTGGCCGTAAGCGGACCCTCGGTTTATATGAGTACACACCCTGGTGATGCGGTGCGGAGCGTAACGACATGAACGGCGTTCCCGGCGACGGTTTCACCTAGCGGCCGACCCCGGAATACGTGAACGACAGCGCCCTGGCCTCCCTGGTCAACCCCGACTCGCTCGACCAACTGCGTGATACCAAGGAGCACTGATGGCCGGCATTGACCTTCCCCCGGGGGCGGCGATCGACGACGAAGGGGTGTGGACCCAGGTCCTCGCGCCTCCGCCGGGGCCGCTGGGGCCGCCGGGGCGGGCCGCCCTGTTCCTCGACCGCGACGGGGTCGTCAACCAGGATGTCGGCTACCTGTGCCGGGCCGGGGACGTCCGGCTGATCCCCGGCGCCGCCGAGGTCATCGCCCGGGCCAACCGGCTCGGGGTGCCGGTGGTGGTGGTCACCAACCAGGCCGGCATCGCCTACGGCTATTTCGGCTGGGACGCCTTCATCGCCGTCCAGGAGCGGATCGTCGGCGACTTGGCGGCGGCCGGCGCCCGCCTCGACGGCGTCTTCGCCTGTCCCCACCACGCCACCGGCAAGCCGCCCTACCGCCATCCCGACCACCCGGCGCGCAAGCCCAACCCCGGGATGCTGCTGCGGGCCGCCGGGATGCTGGGGCTGGACCTCGCCGCCTCGTGGATCGTCGGCGACCACGCCAAGGACCTGGAGGCGGGCCGCAACGCCGGCCTGGCCGGGGGCCTGCACGTCCTCACCGGGCACGGCGGCCACGATGGGCAACGCCAGGCGGCGCTGGCCATCGACGGCTTGCGGACGCTGGCCGCCGAATCGATCGCCGACGCCTTGCGCCTGGTGCCGTTGTTGAGGGAATAGCCGGCGGGGCCGCTGGTATTATTGCACGTCAGGATTGACGGGACCCGTTGGCATCCTTCGACACGCGAGCTTCGCTCGCTGCTCAGGATGAGGAATCCCTTTGGATTTCTACAACAACCTCATCCTGAGCAGCCGCGAAGCGGCGTGTCGAAGGATGGATCGGGCGAGTCGAATCAATCCTGATGTGCTCTAGGAGCCGCCGTAGTGGATGTAGTCGGTCCAGGTGCGTTCCAGGTGACGGAGGACCTCGCAGCCGGTTTCGATGTCCTGGACGCTCAGGCCGTGCTCGGCAAGGGAGGCGGCGTTGATGTCCTCCAACTCGCGGACCCGCTCGACCACGCCCATCGCCTTGTCGGTCAGGCGGATGCTCACCGAACGCTTGTCGTGGGTCGAGCGCTCCTGCCCCAGATAGCCCAACTCGACCAGCTTCTTGATGTTGTAGGAGACGTTGGAGCCCTGATAGTAGCCGCGTTCCACCAGGTCGCGGATGACGATCTCCTCGCCCCCGATGTTGGCCAGGAGCAGGGCCTGGACGCCGTTGATGTCCTTGATGCCGAGGCGGTTGAGCTCGGCCCTGAGGACGTCGAGGAAGCGCCGGTGGAGGCGCTCGATCAGCCGGGTCAGCTCGAGATATTCCTTCTTCACCGCGAAAATTCCTTTGTTCTCCGGACGTTATAGGCCGTTTGCCCGGACCCGGCAAGGCATCGCCGTCAGCCCCGCCCGCGGACCTTGTCGAGGAGTTCCTTAAGCGTCATCGGCACCTCGACGACGCCGTTCAGGGCGTTGTCGATCTGGCCGCTCTCCAGCACCCACTCGTCGTCGCGGATCATGGCGATGACGCTGGCGCGGAAGCCCTTGTAGCCGTTCAGCGCCTTGGCGTCGTCGCCGTAGTGGTCGGCCAGGATGGCCAGCGCCAACCGGCTGGGGCCGCCGCCGTTGTAGCCCCACTCGAAGTCGGTCGCCGACAGCCCGGCGAGGTCGAACCGGGGATCGAGGGGCTGGCCGTTGACGGTCACCACGCAGCCGTCCTGGTCGCGATGTCCCCGGTAGACCTTCATCGTCCCTTCCCCCGTCCGCGGCCACGGCGTGAAGGGCCATTCTAGCGCCTCGAAACCGGGCGCGTGAAGCCCTACCGGTCCAGCCGCCGATGATGGAAGAACATGCCGATGACGATGGTCGGGAAGACGGCCGACGCCACCGTCAGGAGATGAATACACCGGGAAACGATCTTTTCCGTCTTCATCGCCGGGTCCTCGTCGTGCCAGTTTCCAGAACCCCGGCTAATATTATAAAGTATTAAAGCCCTTCCTTCCTGATATATTATTTATCAGTAAATAACAAAATAAGCATATAAAATTTTATATACTTTTCTTGCAAGTTGCGATGAAGGTTTAGAGACCGGTGTCGTCTACTATTTATTTACCAGAGACCACCGGCCTGGCATGAGTTCGGCCATGATCGCGGCCAGTTCTTCCGGGTCGCCGGTGAATCGGACGCCCCACCAGTCCTTGTTGCGCCATATCACCTCGCTTTTCAGGGGGCGGTAGGGGCCCAGGCGGTCGATGATCAGGTTTACACTCGTGGGGTCGGGCAGTCCTTCGACGGCGGTCAGTTTGGCGCCGCTGGCCGAGAGGTCGTGGATCCGGCACTTCTTGAATATTCCTCTATAGCAGACGCTTCCGGAAAAAATCGTGCGGAATCGCCTCGCATCCCTGGAATCCTGGTTCGTTTCATCCGCTTTCATTTGTTTCCACTCGTCGATTGCCTGCCCCGGGATGGCATATTAGCGTCATCATCGGGCCTCCCGCCAGCCATATGTTGGGTCATGAACGGGCCGGACGTTTCCAACATGAGTCGTTACGTCGGGGTGCGCTTATGCTATGATTCACTGCGGGCGATGGCCGACGACTTTTTCGGAACCGGTGATACCCACCGCAAACCAAATGATACCCACCGCAAACCAAAGGTGTGGCAAGTGGCTGATGACAAGAAAAACAAACCCGTAAAGACCAAACACAGCCTCGACAACATCAAGCTCCTCGCCGAGATGTCGAAGAAGGATCGTGACGAGCTCGCCAAGAAGTGCCGGTGGATCGAACTCAAGCCGGACCAGCCGATCCTGGAAGAGGACGACACCACCCCCTACGAGGTCTACTTCATCGTCAGCGGCGAGGTGCGGGTGGTCAACTACCTGGGCGACGAACGCGAGGTCGCCCTGGCCACCCTGTCGGCCGGCGACCACTTCGGCGAGCTGTCGGCGGTCGACGGGCTCAAGCGTTCGGCCCACGTGTTCGGCAACGAACCCGGCCTCTTCGCCTCATTGCCGCGGGAGGACTTCATCAAGCTGCTAACCACCCACCCGCCGGTGGCGTTGCGTCTGCTCGACCACTTTTCGGGCATCATCCGCACCATGACCCACCGCTTCTCGAGCCTCAGCGTGATGACCCCGCGCCAGCGGGTCTACATGGAACTGTTGCGGCTGTGCGAGCCCAATCCGTCGGGCGACGGCAGCTGGATCATCGAGTTCATGCCCAACCACAACGAGATCGCCGGCTGGGCGGGCACCGAAAGACAGCAGGTGGGCGAGGCCATCGGCGGCCTGGTCCGCGACGGCATCGCCGAGCGCCACCACAAGTCGTTCGTGATCAGGGATCAGGCCAGGCTCCGCCTGCTGGCCAACCAATAGCGGGTGATCTTGGATCATCTGTTGCCGTTCATGCACCTGACGGCGGCCGTCGTCTTCCTCTTCGCCGTGGTCTACGCCGGGTTCAGCGACCTGTGCAGCTTCCGGATTCCCAATTGGACCTGCCTCGCCGTCCTGGCGTGCTTCTTCCCGGCCGCCGTCGCCTCGGGATGGGGGATGACGGAGATGTCGATCAACCTCGGGGCCGGCGCCACGACGCTCGGGATCGGCTTGGTGCTGTTCGCCCGCGGCCTGATCGGGGGCGGCGACGTCAAGCTGCTGGCGACGATCTCGGTGTGGACGGGATGGGGGGGGCTGCCGGCGTTCCTGCTGGTGGTGGCGGCGTTCGGCGGGGTGCTGGCCCTGGCCCTGCTCGCCTTCCGCCGCCTCGAGCTGTCCGAGGGGTTGAGCGGATTGGCCTGGGTCGGTCGGTTGCACTCGGAACGGCGGCACATCCCTTACGGCGTCGCCATCGCCGCCGGGGCGATCGCCGTGATCCCCAGGCTGGCCGTTCTGTCGCCGGCCGCCGCGTGGTTTGCCCCATAGCCGGGCCACGGAATTCCTGGCCGGTAAAACGGTGGATTTATTGTTGATGTTTGAAGTTCGTTATCGTGTATTCTTGATTCCCGCAATAGGATTCATGATGGGACGCCGGGGATCATGCGGAGCACCGTAATCGGACTGATCGTTCTGGCCCTGGTTGCCGCCGGGGGGGTCGCCTATCTGGTCAAGGGGTTCCTCACCGCCCAGACCCAGGTGATCCAGGATGAAGCCGAGGAAGCCGTGGCCACGGTCAAGGTCCTGGTCGCCGGCAGCGACCTGCCGGCGGGCATTACCGTGGTCCGCCAGAACCTGCGCTGGGTGGAGTGGCCCGAGGAAGCGGTCGAAAAGGATTACGTGGCGGCCTCCGAGGAGAACCAGGACATCGAGAAACAGTTCGTCGGTTCGGTGGTCCGCCGCGGAATCGGCCAGGGCATCCCGATCACCGCCAAGATGTTCTTCAAGCGCGACGACCCGGGCTTCCTCGCCGGCGCCCTGCAACCGGGGATGCGGGCGATGCCGATCTCGGTCAACGCAATCAGCGGCGCCGCCGGCTTCATCCTTCCCGGCGACCACGTCGACGTCATCCTGTCGATGCAGCTCAAGAAGATCCTCCCCGCGGGGGTGGCCGAGGAAGGCCAGTTGATCGGCGGAGTCGCCATGAAATACATCAGCGAGACGATCCTTCGCGACATCCGGGTGATCGCCGTCGACCAGCAAGTCAGCGACTTCGAAGCGTCCACCGTCCTGGCCATGACGATAACCCTCGAGGTGACCTCCAAGCAGACGGAGGCGCTGACCGTCGCCATGTCGATGGGCTCCCTCAGCCTGTCGCTGAGGAGCCTGGCCACGGATACGGCGATGGACCAAGGGGAGTCCTTCACCTCGGACATGCAGGTGAGCCCGTTCCTGACCTCGGTCAACACGGGCCGGGACGTCGCGCGCATGGCCGAGGAAGCCGTCGCCGCCGCTGCCAAGCAGTTCGCCGCCGAGAATGCCGCCGCCAAGGAGGCCGCCGCCAAGGAAGCCGCCAAAAGGGAAGCCGCGGCCAGCCAGGAGGCCGCCGCCGCTCCCGCGGCCGCCGGCCAGGAAGCTCCCGTGAAGACCGACACCGAGCCGTGGAAGGTCGACGTGTACCGCGGCTTCGGCGAACCTCAGGAGA
Source organism: uncultured Thalassospiraceae bacterium (assembly GCA_964632795.1). Taxonomy (GTDB): domain Bacteria; phylum Pseudomonadota; class Alphaproteobacteria; order Rhodospirillales; family 2-02-FULL-58-16; genus CAZWEZ01. The sequence continues at coordinate 16,339 of CAZWEZ010000050.1, forward strand.
TCACCGGAAAATGACCCGGCGAACGCGGCGCCTTCTCCTGCGGGGGTTGCCGTCGGCGGCCGTGCTGCTGGCCGTCGCCGTCGCCGTCCCGGCGCCCCCGGGATGGGCGCAACAGGTCACCCCGGTGCCGGTGCCCCCGGCGACCGAGGCCCCGGCCCCCCCCGAAGCGCTCCCCGGCACCGCCTCCGAAGCGATGGTGGTCAATCTGAACGTCGGCAAGACCCGCCTCATCGAACTGCCGCTGGCGGTCAAGGAGGTCATCGTCGCCGATCCGACGATCGCCGACGTCATGGTCAAGTCGCCGACCAAGATCTACCTGCTGGGCCTGGTGCCCGGCTCGACCAACATCTTCTTCCTCGGCGACGACAATGAAATCGTCTCCCACATGGAGGTGCTGGTGAACATCGACGTGGCCGCCGCCCAGGCGGCCATCGATTCCCTGCTGCCCAAGGCCAGGATCGTGGTGGACTCCTCCAACGAGACGCTGGTGCTGAGGGGCACCGTGCGTTCGGCCAAGGAATCGGCCGACGCCATGGCCATCGCCGCCAGCTTCGCCGGCGAAGACGCCGCAGTCATCAACATGCTGCGCATCCTCGAGGACATGCAGGTGATGCTTCACGTGCGGATCTCCGAAATTCAGCGTACCGTGGCCAAATCCCTCGGCATCAATTCGTCCTTTTCCAGGACCTTCGGGGGACGACAGCTCACTGCCAACGCCACAAACCTCTTGGCCGGCGTCACGACCAATATCGCCGGGAGTTTCGTCATCGACGCCTTCGGTTTGACCAACATGACCTTCAATGCCCTGGAATCCCAAGGACTGGCCAAGACCCTGGCCGAGCCGACCCTGATCGCGATCTCCGGTGAAACAGCCAGTTTCCTGGCCGGCGGCGAGTTTCCAGCGGTTGCCGGGGTCGACCAGCTGGGCGACCCCGTCTTCGAACTGAAAGAATTCGGGGTTAAACTTGAATTCACGCCGACGGTGTTGGACAACAATCAGATCAGCCTGACTATATTCACCGAGATCACCGCGATCTCCGCCGCACTCGGGGCCAACATCTCCGCAGATGTTTTCCAACCGGGACTCACCAAGCGAAGCGCCACAACCACGGTGACCCTGCCCAGCGGCGGCAACATCATGATCGCCGGCCTGCTCCAGAACGACGAGGCCAACACCATCGGCGGCGCCCCCTGGCTGAAGGACATCCCGATCATCGGCGCCCTGTTCCGCAGCACCCAGTTCACCAACAACCGGACCGAGCTGGTGATCCTGCTCACCGCCTACCTGGTCCAGCCGGTGGAAGACATGGCCCGACTGGCCATGCCCACCGACGGTTTCGTGCCGGCCAGCGACTTCGACTTCTACGTCATGGGCCGCCTTCACAAGCAGTATTCCAGGCGCAAGGGCGCCGCGCAGATCCCGATGCTGCAGGGTCCGTTCGGTTACATCATGGAGTGACCGCCATGAAAGGACACCCAACCTGTCGCTTCAGCGCTTCATGGATCCCCATGGCGATGGCCTTCGTGCTGACCGTCGCCGGGTGCGCGCCGCTGACCGGAGAGAGCGATCCCGGCCGGGTCGAGACGTTGAAGGTGGAGATGGCGACCTACGCGGTGGCGGTGGCGATTGCCGATCCCGGCGGGAACCTCGATTCGAGGGCCGAGGAACGGCTCCGGGGCTTCGTGCGCCTGTACATGCGCCGCGCGCGGGGTCCGTTGCACGTCGCCACCGCGCCCGGCGGCGATCCGTCTACCGCCCAGGCGCGGGCCACGGGGGCGCGCGACCGGCTGCTGGCCCACGGGGTCGATGCCGCCGACATCGTGGTCGATGCCGGGCTGTCCTCCGTGGGCGGGGAAACCACCGTCCTCCTCAGCTTCCGGGGCTATCGGGTGATCGTGCCCGAGTGCGGCGACTGGTCCGGCGATGTCGGCTTCAACCCCACCAACCAGCCCCATGTCGATTTCGGCTGCGCCTACCGGCGCAACACCGGGCTGATGGTCAGCGACCCCGGCGACCTGTTGAAGTCGGGCACCCCGGGGGCCATCGACGCGACCCGGATGGGGACCGTTGTCGGCGGCTATCGCGCCGGCGCCGCCGAGGAGGAAGGGGAATGAACATCGCCGACGGCCGGCGGGAACAGAGGGAGACTGGGCATTCTTAGGCTTTCCATCATCGCGTTCGTCCTGAATTCGGAAACCGCGGCGGCCATCAAGGGCCTCGGCGAGGACCGCCGGCTGGCCCGTTCCAGGATCGCCGTCCACGAGGGCGGCATCGGCGAAGCCGCCGCCTTCCTGGCCGAAAACGACACCCCGCAGCTCCTGATCGTCGAGGCGACCGAGACCGGCGAGGAGTTGTTCGAGGCCCTCGACCATTTGGCCGAGGTCTGCGAACCCGGCGACAAGGTGATCCTGTTCGGCACCGAGAACGACATCTCCCTGTACCGGCAACTGATGGAAATGGGGCTCAGCGAGTACTTCACCGGCGCCGTGTCGACGGCGGACCTGATCGCCATCATCGAGGGCATCTTCTCCGAACCGGGCGCGGAGACCGATGGCCGGGTGATCGCCTTCATCGGCGCCCGTGGCGGGGTCGGCAGCAGTTCGATCGCCGCCAACGTCTCCTTCGCCCTGGCCCAGCAGTACGAGGAGGAGGTCATCCTGCTCGACCTCGACCTGTGCTTCGGCAACATCGCGATGTCCTTCGACCTCCAGCAGAAACAGAACATCTCGGACGCCCTGGCCCAGCCGGGCCGCCTCGACGACCAACTGATGGAAAAGTTCATGCTGAAGTACGGCGACCATCTGTCGGTGGTCCCGGCGCCGTCGGTGTTGGGCGGCAATTACGATATTGATGTCGATTCCTTCGAGATTCTGTTAAAATTGGCCCGTCAGATGGCTTCGTTCGTTACCCTGGACGTGCCCCATCAATGGCTGCCATGGGTTCCCGGGGTTCTGCTCGAAGCCAACGAGATCGTGGTCACGGCCACCCCCGACTTGGTGTGCCTGCGCGACGCCAAGAACATCTTTGATGCGGTGACGCCGAATCGGGGGGTCGAGGCGCCGACACGCCTGGTCTTCAACCGGGTCGGGGCGTCCAAGAAGAGCGAGCTGTCGGCCAAGAATTTTCAGGAGGCCATCGAGATTTCACCGACCGTGTCCATACCGTTCGACCCCGGACTCTTCGGAACCGCCATGAACAACGGCGAGATGGTCGCCGAGGTCAACAAGGGAAGCAAGGCGACCCAGCAGATCAACGCCCTGGCCAGCATCGTCAGCGCCCGGGAGGCGGTGTCCAAAGCCAAGGCCAAGGCCAAGGCCAAGGGCAAGGATAAGAGCGGCGGCGCGTCGCTGTTCTCCTTCATGAGGAGATCCTAGTACCCATGTTCGGCAAACGCGGAACCGCAGAGGCGAGAAAGATCCCGGTCCAGGCGCCGCCCCCCAGGCTGGTCGACAGTGAGCCGGAGGATGTGCCGGAGCCGGAGGTCGAGGAGGAGGTAGAGGTAGAGGTAGAGGCCGAGGCCCCGCCACCGGTGAAGAAAAAGAAGAAGATGGCGCCGGAACCGGAGCCGAAAGAACCCGAACCCGAGGCCGAAGCCGCGGGCGGCCCCCTCGACGAAAAGCTCTCCGAGATCAAGATCAGCGTCTTCAACGACCTGATCGAGGCCGTCGACCTGGCCCAGCTGAGCACCCTGTCGCCCGACGCCGTGCGCGAGGAAATCAGCGACGTGGTCAGCGAGATCATCTCCATGCGCAACCTGGTGCTGAGCGCCCAGGAGCAGCAGCAGGTGATCACCGACATCTGCTACGACGTCCTCGGGCTGGGCCCGCTGGAGCCCCTGCTGGCGCGCCAGGACATCGCCGACATCATGGTCAACGGCTGCGACAAGGTCTACATCGAGACCAAGGGCAAGATCGAGCTGACCGACATCAAGTTCCGCGACAACGCCCAGCTGATGAACGTCTGCCAGCGGATCGTCACCGCGGTCGGCCGGCGGGTCGACGAAGCGAGCCCGATCTGCGACGCCCGCCTGGCCGACGGCTCCCGCGTCAACGTGATCGCCCCGCCGCTGGCCATCGACGGCGCCGCCCTGACCATCCGCAAGTTCAGCAGCGAAAAGTTGACCCTGCCCGATCTGGTCGACTTCGGGAGCCTGACCCCGGCCTGCGCGACGGTCCTGGAAGTGGCCTCCGCCGCACGCTGCAACATCCTGATCTCCGGGGGCACCGGCTCGGGCAAGACCACCCTGCTCAACTGCATGACCGACTACATCGAACCCGGCGAGCGGGTCATCACCTGCGAGGACGCGGCCGAACTTCAGCTCAAGAACCCCCACGTGGTGCGCCTGGAGACCCGGCCGCCCAACCTGGAAGGGGTCGGCCAGGTGACCATGCGCGACCTGGTCAAGAACTGCCTGCGGATGCGCCCCGAGCGGATCATCGTCGGCGAGGTCCGCGGCCCCGAGGCCTTCGACCTGTTGCAGGCCATGAACACCGGCCACGACGGATCCATGGGCACGGTCCACGCCAACAACCCGCGCGAGGCCATTTCGCGGATCGAGAACATGATCGCCATGGGCGGCTTCAACCTGCCGGCCAAGGCGATGCGCGAACAGATCGCCTCGGCGATCAACGTCATCGTCCAGGCTTCGCGCCTGCGCGACGGTTCGCGCAAGATCACCCACATCACCGAGATCATCGGCATGGAGGGCGACGTGGTCACCCTCCAGGACCTGTTCATCTTCGAGTTCACCGGCGAATCCCCGGACGGCAAGATCCTGGGACGCCACCGTCCCACCGGCCTGCGGCCCCATTTCTGGGACCGGGCCCGGTACTACGGCCTCGAGGAGAAGCTGGCCGAGGCGCTGGAGATCTCGAGCGCCTGATTACCTAGTGGATAGAACGGCCATGGATAGCGGCCTCTACATAACCCTTGTTTCCACCGTCCTGGTGTTCTTGCTGATATGCACGCTGAGCGTGGCCGTCGTCTTCGTCCTGCGTCCCCAGATGCGCCTCAAGAAGCGGATGGCGGCCTACGACCTGGTCGGCGCCGGGGGCGGCAGGCGCAGCGCCAAGAGTTCCGCCAATCCCCATCAGAAACGGATTCAGGAAAAGCTCCAGGAACTCGAGAACAAGGGCAAGAAGCAGTCGCGCAGCAGCCTGATCCGGGCCAGCCTGGCCCAGGCCGGCCTCTCTATCGACGTCAAGCAGTTCCTGTTGCTGATGGTCGTCATCGGCCTGGTCGGGGGCATGGTCTCGTTGTTCATGGGGATGCACATCGCGGTCGCCGCCGGGATCGGGGTCATCTCCGCCTTCGTGCTGCCCAAGCTGGGGCTGAAGTTCATGGCGGCGAGCCGCCAGAAGGCCTTCACCAAGCATTTCGCCAACGCCGTCGACGTCCTGATCCGCGGCGTCCGTTCGGGGCTTCCGGTGAGCGAGTGCCTGAACATCATCGGCCGCGAGTTGCCCGACCCCGTCGGCGAGGAGTTCCGCCTGCTGATCGAGGGGCAGAAGCTCGGCATCTCGCTGGATGAGCTGTTGCGCCGGGCGCTCGAGCGCATGCCGACCTCCGACTTCAAGTTCTTCGCCATCGTGCTTCAGATCCAGCAGACCACCGGCGGCAACCTGGCCGACACCCTGGAGAACCTGTCCAACGTGTTGCGCGAACGCAAGAAGATGAAGGACAAGGTCCAGGCCCTGTCCAGCGAGGCCAAGTCGTCGGCGGCGATCATCGCCTCGCTGCCGTTCGGGGTGATGGCCCTGATCCAGTTCACCAACCCTGAATTCCTGGCCCCCCTGTTCGACGAGAACATCGGCCATTACATGCTCATCGGCGCCGCCTTGTGGATGTGCGTCGGCCTGGGGGTGATGGCCAAGATGATCCATTTCAAGATTTAGCATCATGGACTTCCAGGACAACGAAACCCTGATCGTCGCCCTTTCCGCTCTCGGCGGCTTCGCCGCGATCGTCGCCTTCGCCCTGCCGTTCCTGCGCCGCGACCAACGCGCCTCGCGGATGAAGGTGGTGTCCGCCCACCGCGAGGAACTCAGCCGGCAGCGCCGCGAGGAACTGGCCCAGAAGCGCGCCCAGCGCAATCCCAGGGTCCACGTCAACGCCATGAAGAACCTGCTCAACCGGTTCGCCAAGCTGCGCGACATGACGTCGTCGAAGGAACTCCGCCTAAAGCTGGCGTCCGCCGGATGGCGCAAGCAGTCGGCGGTCGTGGTGTACGTCTTTTCGTGTCTGGCGGCCTCGGTGGCGGCGGTGTTGGTGGGCCTGGTGGTGGTGACAATCTGGAAGCCCGAATACCACATCCTGCTCCGGCTCCTCATTGCCGCCGGCGCCGGAGCGGCCGGCTTCTACCTGCCCTCGATGATGGTCAAGAACACCGCCGACAAGCGCCGGGTGGCGATGACGTCGACGTTTCCCGATTCCCTCGACCTGCTGGTGATCTGCGTCGAGGCCGGGCTGTCGATCGAAGCCGCCTTCGCCCGGGTCACCGAGGAGATTGCCGACGATGCTCCCATCCTGTCCCAGGAATTCGGCCTGATGAGCGCCGAGCTGGCGTTCCTCGGCGACCGCTCCAAGGCCTATTCCAACTTCGCCGACCGCACCGGTCTGCCGGCCGCCAAATCCCTGTCCACCGCGCTGTCTCAGTCCGAGAAATACGGAACCCCGGTCAGCGTCGCCCTCAAGATCCTGTCCAAGGAGAACCGCGAGGCGCGAATGGCGGCGGCCGAAAAGAAGGCCGGCTCGCTGCCCGCCCAGCTCACCGTGCCGATGATCGTGTTCTTCCTGCCGCCGCTGTTCGTGGTCATCATCGGCGGACCGATGATCAAAATCATCAACATGTGATCCGGGCCGGCGCCATTTCAGATACTGATACCAAGTCTCGATGATATTGACCCATTGTGACGGACACTCGAGGCCTCCGGCTAGGAGCATGTTGCGCCGTGATGCCGGAGCATCACAAGCGGCATGGGACGACGTCCGGAGGCCTCGAGTGTCCGCCCTTCGGGTCGCGCTTCCCGCCCTCTCAGTGCGTCGGAAACGCTTAACGATGCGCCAGCATCGTCGGCGCGTCTCCTCCTGCCGAGAAGACGGGAAACGCGATCACAATGGGTCAATATCATCGAGACTTGGTATTAGTACCCGAACCTCCGGAAGGCGGCCAGGTTGTGGGTCACCATGTCGGGGGGCAGGTCGTCCCTGACCATCCGCTCGGCGGCCTCGAGGTCGCCCTTCAGGGCGTACAGCAGGGCCAGGTTCTGGCGCACCTGGACGATCGAGTTCTCGCTCATCGCCAGGTCCTCGAGGACGGCGATGGCCTCGTCGAGTTTGCCCGCCTGGGCCAGGGACAGGGCCAGGTTGTTGAGCGCCGTGACGTTGCCCGGCGACAACTCGAGGGCCTTGCGGTATTCGTCGTGGGCGTCGTCGAAACGGCCGACGCGGTCGTACAGGATCCCAGTCGTCGCGTAGACCTCCCAGCCGTCGGGCGTCATCTCGCGCACCTTGACCAGGTTCTCGCGGGCGTCTTCGATCAGCGACGCGGCAAGCTGCGCCTTGGCCAGCTCCAGGACCAGGTTCGCCCGCTCCCCATGGTCCCTGATGGCCTTCTTCATCACCCGGATGGCGTCCTTCGGCAACCCGGAATAGCGCAGGTTCCTGGCGTGTCCGAGAACCGCCTCGAGGTTGTCGGGGTGGCGCTCGTACAGTCTCAGGTAATGGGCCGCCGCGGATTTGTAGTCGTAGGACATCTGGGCGGCGGCGGCCGATTCCGTCAACGCCGCCGAGATCGATTCCTCCTCGGCGGCGCGCTCCGAGGCGGCGCACCCCAGCAACAGTAACGCCGCCCCTCCGGCACAACAAAACCGTTTGATCCCGCCAATCACGCCAAGTAAACCTCCGGAATGGGAAAAACCGGCCTTGCGCAGCCGATATTCCGCTCCGGGGCCAGTGTATATCCCACCCCCTGGGGGATGCAAGGGTACCCCGGCGGGCCCGCGACTGTGACGGGCATCACTGTCGCCGCCGCCGAGGCCCCGGGGGAGCGGGAAAAGCGATCACATGGGGCGCGGAATTATGAAAGTCGGTACTAGTGGCCGATCGTTGCCTTCACTTTGTCCATGACCGAAACGTTGATCAGGGTGACTCCGTTCTCGCGCGCGTATCTTTCGATGGCCTGCTTGGCCATCGGACGGGCGAACTCCGGGACGTTGCTCAGACGCTCCTTCGCGGCGGGATGCCATTGAATTTCATCGGGGCCGGGCGTCTCGGTTCTCAACGAGGAGGTCGTCACCTGCATCGAGGGCGCGCTTTCCGCGCGGCCGCCGAGATCGACGCCGAAGCTGGACACGATCCGTGTTTCCCCGGGGTTGGTGACCATCGCCACCTCGCGCCCGCAGGTCGGGCACTTGAAACCGATCTCGAGGGATTCCTCGCCGGCGAGGCCGTGCCGGACGTAGTCCATGTACCGGTCGCAAGACGTACACAGGAGTTTCATGGATTCTCAATTCCCCCTCAAAGCCTGTCGGCCATGGCGGCCTTGTAGTCCAGCGCCTGGTGGAGGTTCGACGCCATCCGCCCGAAGGCGTCGTCCAACCGGTCGGTGTCCATGGCGCTCCCTCGTCCCAGGAATCCCCGGTGATCGAACGGGAGGCGCGCCAAGACGGGCAGCCCCATGAGGGTTCCCTCTGCCGTTTCGTCCGCTCCCAGGAATTCCATGGTCGTGTCGCAGGTGGGGCAAACCAGATGACTCATGTTGAGGACGATACCCAGTAGAGGTATGTCCAGCCCCTGGGCGAAGGCGATCGATTTTCGAACGACGTGGTGCGCCAAGGAAGAAGGGGTGCTCACCACCATGGCCCCGCTCAGCTCCCCCAACAGTTGGGCGACCACCACCAGTTTGTCGCTGGTTCCCGGCGGCAGGTCGAACAGCATGATGTCGAGCTCGCCCCACTCGACATCCCCGATAAGTTCCCGCGCGACGGTCATTTCCAGGGAGCCGCGCCATATGGCGTCCTGTCGGACCGGTCCGTTCCAGCGGATCGGCATCCGCTCGTCGTCGAGCAGGAAATCACTGGATACGACCTTGATTCCTTCCACGCCGACAAGGGGCTTCGGATCGGTGAAATCCATTTTCCCCGACATGCCCAACAGGGTCGGGATGGAAGGACCGTTGATATCGAGGTCGCACACGCCGACCGCAAACCCGAGGCGGGCCAACGTGACCGCCAACCCGGCCGTCACGGTACTCTTGCCGACGCCCCCCTTGCCGCTCATGACCGCCACGGAATGGCGAACGGAGGCCATGCGCGATCGAACCCTTTCGATTTGGACCGCCATCTGGCCGGCTATGTCGGACTTGTCCTTCCACGGCTTCCCGGTGGCCCCGGGGGTGCTCGAATGATCCGCTGGGATAGTCATCTTCGTCCTGTCCTCCCTTGATACCAAGGGGCACTGATAATGACCCATAGAGATCGCCTCGGCGTCCCGCCGG
>CAZWEZ010000051.1:0-25582 GCA_964632795.1 uncultured Thalassospiraceae bacterium
CCGGCGGGACGCCGAGGCGATCTCTATGGGTCATTATCAGTGCCCCTTGGTATTATGCCTCGCAACACTCGTCTGTTATTGGACTTGAATGAGTCTGGACCCTAATATCAGTGTACCTTGGTATTAGGTATGAAAAGTTATCTATGATCCAATACTAGATTCCCCAAATCAATCTCTAAATAACGCCAAGTACAATAACTCTATTATGTTCTTCTATGCGCCACCTGAACAGAAGGATGGCCGCAAACGATGCAAGAGCAATGAACGGCCCCCATATGACCGACGCGGGGAAAAAGCCGATGGACTGCATTGATTCAAACCTCGGAGGCACCGAGATGCCAAAGCGGGTCTTTCTCTATTCGAACGATGATATATCAGCAGTTGCCAGGACAGTGTCCAGGCCGATGACGAGCCACCCCACCAGCTGTCGCTCCGAGAACCATCGAGATGACTGAAAGAACGATCAGGATCGCCCTTTGCGACGTCCGCCACGTGACGGCGGGGCTGCATTCGCCATTCGTGCCACTGCCCATCGGCCTGGTCGGGGCCTACGCCAGGGAGAAGGTGACCGGCGCCAGGGTCGACCTTCGCCTCTACTGGTCGGCGGAAAAATTCCTCGACGAATTCGACGACTGGCGTCCCGACATCTTCGGCTGCAGCCTCTACTGCTGGAACCGCAACCTGGCGCTGTTCCTGCTGTCCCGGATCAAGGAATCCCTGCCCCGGACCCTGACCGTGGTCGGCGGCCCCGAAATCGAGATGGCGCCGGGGCAGCGGCGACGGTTCCTCGAAACCAACCCCCAGGTCGACCTGTGCGTGGTCGGAGAGGGCGAAGAAACCTTTCGCGAGATCGTCGAACGCCACCTTGCCGACGGCCTCGGCGGCCTCGGGGAAGCCATCGACGGCGCCTTCTTCCTGCGCCCCGACGGGACCCTGGCCGAGGGACCGTTGCGCCCCAGGCTGGCCTCCCTCGACGAGATTCCCAGTCCCTATCTGCTCGGTCTTTTCGACGATTTTTTCGAGGACCACCTCCACCCCTTCGTCGAAACCACCCGGGGCTGTCCGTTCACCTGTACGTTCTGCCACTATTCCCTGAAGATGCACAACAAGGCCCGCTTCCTGAGCCGCCAACGGCTGGCCGCCGACCTCGAATACTGCGCCAAACGGTTCCAGGGCCGTCACGACGTCCTGTTGTGCCTGGCCGACGCCAACTTCGGGATGTACGCGCACGACCTGGAGGCGGCCGAGGAAATTCGCCGCGTCCAGGAGACCTACGACTGGCCCAGGTATCTCGACGTCAGGGCCGGCAAGAACAAGAAGGAGCGGATCGTCCAGACCTCGGCGATCCTCAAGTGGGGCATGCAACTGACCATGTCGGCCCAGTCCATGAACCCCCGCACCCTCGAGGACATCCAGCGCAAGAACATTTCCACCGACCTGATGCGCGAGGCCATCGCCGAGGCCAAGGGCGAAAACGAGGATTCCTATGTCGAACTCATCTTCAACCTGCCCCTCGAAACCCGCCGGTCGTTCGAGGACGGCATCCGGAAATGCATCGAACTCGACATCAACCGGATCAATATCACGACCCTGGCCCTGTTGAAGGGCACGCCCATCGCCACCTGTGAAAGCCGGCGGAAATACGGGTTCCAGGTCCGCCATCGCATTATCCCCCGGGATTTCGGCCGCTATCGGGGAAAGACCATCGTCGAGACCGAAGAGGTGGTCGTCGCCACCGACACGATGTCGCTGGAGGACCATCTTTATCTGAGGGAGTTTCAGTTCACCATCCAGGTGGTGTTCAATTGCGACCACCTGAACCCGGTCCGCCGATTCCTCTCCGAAAACGGCGGCGACATCTGGGATTGGCTGCAGGGCGTGTATCGCCACGCCAAGACGTCCGAGGACATGGTCGGCCGGCACATGAAAATGTATGCCGAGGAGGCCCGCGACGAACTGTTCGCGTCGCCTCAAGCCATCTTCCGCTTCGCCGCAGACGACGACAACTACGCCAAGCTGCTGAGCGGCCACCGCGGCGGCAACCTGATGGACAAGTATACGGTGATCGCCAACGGCGAAGGGTTCCGTGCCTGGCTCGACGCCGCCGTCGACGCCTGCCGGCGGTTGCTGGCGGAAAAGGGCGTCGAGGATAATTATCTCGACTCCGCCCTCAACGAGATTACCCGCTTCATCATCATGAAGTACGACTTCTCCAAGTATCTCTACACGCCGCCCCGGGCCAACCGGAAATCCAGGATATCGTTCGATTACAATATCGAGCGCTGGCTTTCCGAACCGGGCCTGACGCTGGCTGAATGCCGGCAGAAGACGGAATACGACCTGTGGTTCACCGAGGAGAAGGTCAAACACATCCACGATGCCATGGAGAACGTCCGCAACAAGTCCCTGGAGATCCAATTCATCTACCGAAGCAAGAAGTTTCACGCCTTCATGCCGGAAATCGAACTGGTCCGCGCCGGCCAATGACTCCCGTAAAGTGCTTCCACATCGACGACGCCGTGCCTTACCTGAAGGCGTCGTACCGCCGCATGGCCCTGGTCGCCCACCGCCGCCACGTGGAGCGCCTCGACGCCGCCGACGACGACACCCTGATCGTCTCCAGCGACTGGCTGTTGTGGCAGGAGTGTCTGGGCGAGGGCCGGCACTGCGTCCACACCGACCACGGTGTCGTGGATTGGGACACCCGGGAACTCGACACCGACTTGTTTCTGATGGCCAGTGACTGGATCTATGTGGACGGCCGCGATGCGACGCTGTTCCGGGGGGTTTCCCTGGGTCGGAAATTCGTCTCCGACGTTTCCATGGTCATCGGCGAGCGGGAAAGATTGAAGCGGTCCCTGGAGACCCTGACCGAGCGTTTCGCGCCGCGGCAATACCTCTATTTCGATCACCGCACCATTTTCGGCCGGCTGGACGGTGCCGAGCGCTTTTCGGTGGTCGCCGCGACGGCCGAGAAATTCGGGGTCGAGGTAACCGACCTGCGTGACACCCCGGCCCCAGACGGCGCCGGGACCGCACCCCCGAGAGGCCCGGCGGCCAACTGGAAGGCCGCGGCCGGAGCCGCGCTTGGGGCCGGTTTCGAACGCCTCGCCGACGCCGCCAGCCGGGTTCGCCGGATTCTCGGCAAGCCCCTTCCGGGGGCGCTGATCCTGAATACCCATTTGACCGCCATCCCGATGATCGAGAGCTTCGACGGGGCGAAAATTACTCCCATGTTCCTGGCCAGGTGGTTCCCCCGCAAGCGGCGCCCGGGGTTCCTGATCCGCAGCCTGGCCAAGGGAATCCTGCTGATCGGCGGTCCCGAACGCCCGCTTTCCGAGGAAGACCACGCCGCCGTCGAGGCGATCCATGGGAGGCTGGAAGAGGCCTGGAAGGAACCGGCCACGGGGCGCGAGGCCTTCGTCAGGAGCTACGTCCGCAAACACATCCTTAAACCCAAACGCATGATCGAAGCGGCTGAGAGGGTCATCTGGGCGGCGGGTTTGTTGGACCGCCATACGCCGGCATGTCTGCTGACCGACGGCTTGTTGAACCCGACCACCAACACCTTCCTCGAGTTGGCCAAACAGAGGGGAATCCCGGCCGCCGCCACCTGGCACGGCCCCCATTTGCAGGACGCCAAGACGCCGATATTCGGCAGCGACCCGCGCGAAGAGCCTTTGGTGGACTGCTGTTTCACCTGGGGCAGGATTCACGAGGACTGGCTCGACGCCACCTCCGCCAGGGTCGCCAGGGTGCGCACCGGCAGTCCGGTTTGCGCGCCCTACCTGAAGCGGCCCCCGCCCCCCGGCAAACGGGGCCGCGTGCTGGTCCTCCAATTTGCCATCGCGAGCAAGGATTTCGCCACCCCGATATCCCACGAGTACACCTATTTCGTGGAAACCGTCCGCATGCTGCAGGAGTTGGGTTATTCGGAGATTCGGATAAAATTGCACCCCGGCATGCCGAAGCCCGGGCTATACCGGCGGATCGCCGATCTCTACGGTCTCGACTGCGAGATCCACTACCAGGGGCCGTTCGCGGATTTCGTGGCCTGGGCCGATTTCGTCATCGGCCCCGCCGTCACCTCCGCCGTCCTCGAGGTCATGGCCGCCGGCAAAACCTATTATCAGGTGCTCCTGCACCCCCATCCGGTCAACACCGCCTATCTGGACGGCTATCCGATCCACAACGACCTGCAATCCCTGCGTCGGGCCCTCCAAAGCGGAGAGGTCCACGATTGCCGGAGGTTTCTCAATAACTTCACCAGCATCTACGACATCCCCGACCCCGCCGCCCGCGTCTGGGAGGCCCTGCGCGAACTGGCCGTCCCCCGCTGAGCGCCCCCGAATGGTGACCGATATTTCCAAGGAAATCCTGTTCCCCCCAACGAAGGGCGGTCAATGGATCGCCTCGCAGCGGCGCCTGAAATACTTCAGCGAATTGGTGATGAGAAGCTTGGCGCTCCACAGGCGCATGTCGTTTCCATGCAGCTTGGTCACTGTATCAATGGCCTTTTCGATCCGCTCGCGATGAACGGTGGTCCTGTAGTGCGATGGCGTGTCGAAGGTCACCAGCGGATCGTTGGGGTAGGTCGCGTACCAGCTCTCGACGTCGTAATCGAGTTCCAGGATCCGGTCCTCGAAGGCGCTGGCCTCACGACGCATCAGCGGGCCGGGATCGCGGGTGTGGCGCAGCCAGTTCGCAGCCGCCGAGAGGGACGCCGTGGTTCTCCCATCGTCGTCTTCGCCCATTAGCTCATGTAGCACTTCGTAGCCGAGGTCGTAGACCTGGGGGAGCTTGTCGACCATTGCGGCGGTGCAGTACTTGCGCATGACGTTGTCGCCAATCTTGCCCTGCAGGAGGGCCTCGTAGTTTGCTTCCTGGCTGTAGACTGCGAACAGGTCTTCCTTGCTGTCGAACAGTTCGCTTTTGGTTTCCCTGATGAAACCGTCATAGAGGTCCGACAACGCCGTGGCGCCGCTTTTCGTCTTTTCCCATATGTGCAGGAAGAACGCGAACCTTTCGATGCCGAGTTCGTGGATGTGCCGCTCGAAGACGTCGAAGAGGTCGTTCATCAGCAGATTGAACACGAAAATGAAGCCCCGACATTCCAGGTAATCCTCGAAAGGCATGGTGTCTGTGGCGACGCAGACCTCCTCGGGCTCGAAGACCTTCCGCCCCCGGTATTCGCCGAACTGCATGGGCACGAGCCGCCATTTGGTGACGATTCCGTATTGTTGGCGGGTTTCCTTGGAGGAAAGCTCCGTGCCTTTGAGCATCATCGTCGTGAACGGCGTCGACTTGTGAATGTTCAATTGGCTCAGCTTGCGGAAGCCGTCCAGCAGGGTCTGCTTGGATTCCTTGGGCAGCGGCATGATGAGATCGGCGTAGGTCTTGATGCCGATGCTCCGCAACTCCGAATACAGATTCTCGACCTTGTCTCCCCCGAGGTTCTTCCGTTTGATGGCCTCGACCGTATTCGGGTTCATCGATTGGGGCGAGATCGGAAGCTCTATCTTCAGGTCAGCCGCCACGCGAACCAAGCGTTCGACCTGCGACTTGCCCATCGTGACGTAGAACGTCTTCGGCCAGCCGTATCGGTCCCTCAAGGCGCGGATGTGTTTGGAAATTTCTTCGTCGCGCTTCAGCATGCCGAAGTTGGAATCGCATATGGAAAGCCGAATGTCGGGGAGATCCTTGTAGTGCTCCGCCAGGTAATCCAGTTCGCTTTTCACACGCTCGACGCTGAAGCTGTGGACTTTGTTGTACCATTCGGCGCCGGCCGAGCAGTAGGTGCAGGAATAGGGACATCCCCGGGCGGATTCGATCATCGGAATCCGCAACATGTCGAAAAACCGGTCCATGATGCCCGACAGGTAGGGTGACGGTATTTCGTCCAGGTTCTTCATCCGGGGAGGCGGGGGCGTAGAGACCAGCTCTCCCGTTTCCGGATGCAGGGCGACGACTCCGGGAGGCGGCGTGCTCCGGAGTTGGTGGACCGGAATCCCCTCCCGGATTTTCTCGATCAAACCGGCGAAGGCGACCTCGCCTTCATGGTAGACATAGAGGTCCACATCCGAGCGGTAACGAAGGTATTCGCGGCGCTCATCGGCATCGATGGGGAATTCTGGCCCGCCGCCCACGGTGATCACGTCCGGATGCACTTCCTTGGCGCGAAGCAGGATGGTCCGGCCGAGTTCGGCGTTCCAACAGTAGTTGGACATGCCGATCAAGTCCGGCCAACCCTTCTCGGCCAGGGAAAGAACCTCCTCCGGATCGTCGTGCAACGAGATCTCAACCCTATCCTTGCCGATTTGAGAGATGGTGTAACTCGCCAGATATCCCAGGTTTATCGGCATGCAGGCGGAATGACGCCCTACCGTCGAATGATGGACGTTCGCTAGGGCGATTTTCAGTGGTCTGTCAGACATTGGGGACCTCGATCAATCGGCTGATGTAATCTTGATCAGGTCTTCGGCGGGTGGTCGCAAAAAACCGGGGCGACGGTCTTCCACCCCGCCTGGCATCCGAGGACGGCGCGGCAAACCTGGTCGTCGAAGGCTTGACGGACCCGTTCCTTCGGGATCTCAGGCAGTTCGGCGAAGCGGCAGGCGACCTCCGCGCTTCCATTATACAGCATCGGGATACGGAGGGAAGGTTCACGAAGACTGGCTCGACGCCACCTCCGCCCGCGTCTGGGAGGCTCCGCGCCAATGTGCGCCCCGGGTCCGGCGTCGCTGAACTACCGGGTCATCTCAGGCGGCGCTTTCCCGGGCCATCCGGCAACATCGGATTTGATCTTCCATGGAACCACCGGTCAAACTACGATCGCACTGAACTTCAGGGTCGCCTGGGGAATATCGACCTAATGTGCGTCATCTCCCTTTCCCCCGACAACACCCGGCAGATCGGCGATTCGGACCACTCTGGCAACTTCCAATTCAGCATTTACGCGATCTTCACTGCATCATTGCTACCAATATATGCATAAAGCAATAAAAGATCAAATGTTGTCAAAGAAAATAAAGTACCTCCCATCGGCGGCATGCGCCGTGTTGCTGACGGTTGTATTGATTCAAATCATAGAACCGTCTACCGAGCCTCAGGTGTTTATATTTTCATACTTCCGTTTTTCCATAATTGTCATTATTTTCTCTGCAATAATATATTTTGTTCTTTGCATTTTATTCTCCAGGTTTCTTTCTTTCAACAACCTGGTAATCTATGGGTTGTTTGCCGGGTTATTATTGGTCGAGATTGCCCTTCGGCTATTTCCGCCTCTTATTCCGACATCCCTCGTCCGATATCTGCCAATGGCGGTTCGCGCGGAGATCGCCAAGGATCGAGGCTTTATCACCGACGACCTCCTTACGGGCGAGGGACTGTTTTATCATTACGTCCCCAATGCAACGCTTCCGGGACTCCCTTGGGTTAAGATCGATTCTTTCGGATACCGCAACCGGGAAGGCCTGGAAGGAAAAGTCGACGTCGTTTTTCTTGGGGATTCCATTACCATCGCCCAAAACGCACAAAAAGATTTTGCCGACTATTTTCGCTCGCGCGGGCTATCGGCCCGCAATCTAGGCAACCCGGGCTACAGTGCGTATCACTACCGCGACGCCTATAAGAGGCTGATAGTCGACCCCAAGGTCCAACACGAATATCTCGTGATCATCCTTTGTGGCGATAATGATTTTCCGGATTCGCTGCGCTATGCCCGGGTGGCAAAAAGGAACGAAAGCTATCGGGAATACCTCGGCCGGCCGTTGAAGACCGAATTTTGGAAATCGAATCACCCCTACTTCCCCTGGTTGATTTCCATAGCCCTGAACTCCTCCCCCCTGATCAAAAGCATGGTCCTTGGCCAAGGCGGCAGCACCAGGGGGGTGGTCCGGCTTCCCTTCGGTGAATATGAAACCGATCCTGAATTCCTGCGGATCGTCACCGTCGACGAAAGATATCTCTCATGGCAACACCTTACTAAAGCCATTGACGAGATCCTGGAGATGGCGGGCCGCCAAGGGGTCAAGACCCTGATCGCGTATTATCCTTCGTCCCGGCTGATCTACGGCCCTTACCTGGTTGGCCACCCTGACTTCAAGGAACAGACAAAGCGGAATCATGAAAGACTGATGGCGCTCATGGAGCCCTATTTTGATCGCCCGGGGGTTCGTTTCGCGGACCTGACGGCTTTCATGCAGGCCGCGGCCGCCAGAGAGCCCCTCGGCGGCAGCGGTCCTTTGGATTATCATCCCAACACCCGTGGCGCGGAGCTCGTGGGAGAATGGTTGTATAACGAGCTGAAGAAAATGAATTAGAATATCGGATGTAGGAAGTACTTCTAATAGTCTTATTCCATATATTTCGGTTGCAGATACATTTATTGGTCGCTTGCCCGGGACCAAGCGCACTGGCTTATATATTTGATGCACATACGACGGCGTTGCGAGCGTATCCGGCTAGGCGCGCGGCACGCCAAGGCCTTCGGCGAGGCCGCCAACGCCGCCAACGCTCGCCGAGAGGTTCCGCCGGGCGGCCCTGGACTTCATTGAAAAACCGCCAGCGGAGGGGTAATAACGGCACATCCCCGGCGCCTGACGTGGTTCCCGGACTATTCCTTCTCCGCAACAACGGAAATCCGACGTGACCGAGTGCCGATTCCACAAGGGCCACGTTCTCGGAGTCGCGGCGTTTCTGGCCTTCCCCCTGGCCATTTTCGCCTCCAAGGCCCTGACCCCCCTGTTCGTGGCGGCCGCGGTGATCGGCCTGGCGACGGACTTCCTTGACCAGCGGCGGCTGCCGAGGCTGCCACGGCCGTTCGCCGTTCTCTTCGCCCTGGTGGTGGCGTGGGGTCTGCTGAGCGCCCTGTGGTCGATCACCCCCGGGCGCAGCCTGTATTTGAACCTGCCGCTGGCCGGCACCTATCTGGGCGGCCTGGTCCTGGTTTCCCTGGCCGTCCGGCTGCGTCCCGACGAGCGGCGCTTTTTCGAAACCGCGCTGGTTGCCGGATTCGCTTTGGGTACGGTCATGTTGGCGATCGAAATCATGTCGCCGCTGGCCCTGACCAGCGTCATCTTTCCGCTCATCCGCGGCAATGACATCGGCGAATTCAGGGACTGGATCTATGGTCTTCCCGGCTACCATCTGCCGAACTTCTTCAAGCACGGAACGATGATGGCGATGCTGTTGGTGTGGCCCGCAATCGCCATCCTGTGGCGGCGCGGCGCCAGGATCTTCGCCTCGGCCCTGATGGCCGCGGTGCTGCTTCTTCTCATCCTCAGCACCAACGGCTCCTCGATCTTCGGCCTGGCCGTCGGGCTGGGCGCCTTGGCCATCTCCTTCATGGCCCGCGCCAAGGCTTGCTGGGTCTTCGCGGCGGTGGTTGCCCTCGGCATCGGTGGGGCGCCGGTGGCGATCCAGCTGATCCCGAACAATCAGGACCTGGCAAGAATGCTGCCGAATCTGCCCGATTCCGTGTTTTCGCGGTTTTTCGTGTGGCGGAACGTGGCCGATCTTATCGCCGAGGCTCCCGTGCAGGGGAAGGGTCTGGATACGTCGCGGGCGATTTCGCCGGACAACGAACGAATCCGGTTTATCGCCAAGGGGGGCGAACTCCGGGATTCGGTCGTGGTTCCACTCCACCCCCACAACGCCGTCCTCCAGGTGTGGCTCGAGCTCGGCGCGGTTGGGGCGCTGTTGTTGCTGGCGATCATGCTGGCGATGATCCGCCGGATCTCGGTCAATGCCGGAGGCCGGATGGATCGGGCGATCTGTTTCGGCGCGGTGTTCTCGGCGTTGTCCATCGCCAACCTCAGTTACGGCATCTGGCAGAGCTGGTGGCAGGGGACCCTGTGGTTGCTGGCCGCCTTCGTGGCCGGCACGATGCCCGGCGCGAGCCGGGAAAAGACCCCCGCGGAGGCGCCCGCGACGGCGCCCGAATCATGACCGAAATCCTGTGCACCAGGGCCGAAAGCCCGGCCGAATCGGTCTCCAGGTTTCTCGGCTTCGCCCTGGAGCGGATCGAAGGGCGGCGAGCGCGATGAACGTCCTCGACTACTTCACACCCACCGGCGAACAGTTCGTCGGGCTCCTCTCGCTGCTGGGGGTTTCGGGTATTTTCGCCGTGATCGGCGGCTGGTGTGGCGGCGGCCCCCGGCGCTTCACGCCGGCCGACGTCTTCGTCGGCTGGGGCGTGGCCAGCGGTCTGTTCATCCTCGCCGGCGTCTTCCTGTGGCTTCCTTTCACCTGGATCGCCTATCTCCTGTTGGCGGCGGCGGCGATTGGCGTGCTGCCTCTGTGGCGGCGGGATCGGCGGAAAGGGATTCATCCGGCCGCCATCGGTCGTCTGTGGCGTATCGTCATCCTCGCCTTGCCGTTGATCCTGCTGGTCGCGGCGATGCGGGCCTCGCAATGGGACGAGTTCACCCAATGGCTGCCCAACTCGTTGTACCTTCTGCGTCACGACGCCTTCCCGCGCTCGGGCCTGCCGGAAAGCCCGGTCGGCTTCGCCGCCTATCCTTACGGCCTGCCCCTGGTCAACTATCTGGTCTCCCGGTTTGCCGGCGTCTTCGTCGAGAACGCCGGGGCGATGTTCAACCTGCTTCTGCTGTTGTTCTATGCACCGATCCTGATCGACACCATCGGCCGCGGCCTGACCGCCCCGCCGGCCTGGTCGCGGGGCTGGGGGACGGCGGCGCTGGGCATCCTCGGGGTCACCGTGCTGAGCACCACCTTCGTCCAGAAACTGGTCCTGACCAGCTACGCCGACAGCGCCACCTCGGCGACCCTGGCCGTCATCGGGGTGCTGGCGTGGCGGCTCCTCGACATCCTGGGGAGCGCCGCGGAGCGCCCCGAGGCCGTCTCCGAGGCGCGGCCCCTGGCCTGGCAGTTCGGCCTGGTGATGGTCATCTTCGTCTACCTGAAACAGAGCAACCTGGTGCTGGCGGCGTTGTTGCTGTGCGCCATGGTCCTGGTTACCTTGCGCGATCCGAGACTCCGGCTGGCCGACCTGCTGCGGCTGGCTCCGGCCCTGTTGTTGCCCGGCGCGGTGGCTTATCTGACTTGGCGCTACCACGTCGCCGAACACCTCTCCGGAAGGGAGTTCGCGTTCCGCGGCCTGAACGACTGGTTCTGGGCCGATGCCCTCGCCGTCCTCGGACGCATGCTCTCCGTCGCCGCCTCCAAGGCCGTTTTTTTCGTGATGATGGCGGCGATCGCGGTCCTCGCCGCGAGGGCGCTGTGGAGGTTCAAGGGCTCCTTCGATCGCCTGGTTCTCCTCGTCGCCACGGTCTTCGTCGGTTACAACCTGTTCCTGTGGGCCGCCTATCTCGGCGCCTTCGACCTGCGCGACGCCCTCAGGGCGGGCTCCTTCTGGCGCTACAACACCCAGTTGGGCCTGTTGGGATGCACCGCCGCCGCCTATGGGCTGGCCCTGGTGTGGCGGCGCTACGCGACCTCGTTTTTGGCCGACCGAATGGCCGTGACCCGGCTGTTGCCGGTGCTTGGAGTGGTCCTGGTCCCGGCCTTGTCGGTCGCCTTCTCCGAAAAGCTGCGGTTCGACCTGCGGCCGTGGAAGGACCACATCCGGACGGTCGGCCGGGAACTGGCCCGCGACCTTCCCCCGGGGGCCCGGATCAGCGTCGTCGACCCGGAAGGGAACGGCCTCGCCTTCATGATGATCAAATACGAGTTGGTCGTCGGCCCCGGGTTGGCCCGCGACATCGACCTGCGGGGAAAGATCACCGTCTATTCGGATACCTCCGACGAGGGGCTGCGCAAGAGCCTGGACGATCCCTTGCTGACCCACGCCTGGGTGCATAAGTCCCTGGCCAATGTCCAAATGGCGATGGGCGTCACCCTGGCGCCACGGAACTCGCACCTTCTGCGCCGCGACGGCGGGCGGTGGCAATTGGAGAAGTCCTGGCCCTACGACGGCTATGACGACCCCTACAGCGAACCCGACTGAAACCACTTCAACAACGGTTGATCCATGACCTTCCTGTCCACCTTCGGGCGACTGCCCGGAACCTGGCTGACCCTGGTTCTGATCGTCCTCTCGGGGATGATCGAAGGATTCGGCCTGGTCCTTTTCGTGCCCCTGCTGGAGATCATGACCGCCGGTTCGCCGGAAGGCCTGCGGTGGCCCTTCACCCTGATCGTCGACGGCTTCCGGGCCATCGGCGTGCCGGTCACGCTGCCGTCCATGCTGGGGGCGATCGTGGTCTTGATCCTGGGCTCGATGGGACTGGGCTACTCGCAACGCTACGTGGTCATCCGGGCCTGGAATCTGTTTTCCCGGCGGGTCCGCGAAGACTTCAACGAGACCTTCTTCCACGCCTCGTGGGGACACATCTCCCGTCAGTCCCACGGCGAGGTCATCAACCAGTTCGTCACCGAATGCCGACGCGCCGGGAAGGCCCTGCAATACGAAGTGCTGTGCGTTGCCAGCATCATCCAGATCGCCATCTATTTCGCCTTTTCCTCGGTGCTGTCCTGGCAATTGATGCTGGTCACGGCGCTGTTCGGCATCATCGTGGTCGTCGTGGTGCGCCCCTTGCAGCTTCACGCCAAGGCCTACGGCAAGGCCACCAACACAGCCAACCGCAACTTGAGTTTCTACGGCCTCGATTTCCTGAAGGGCGCCAAGCTGGTCAAGGCGACGGCGTGCGAGGAGATGGTGGTGACGCGCCTGGTCCGCCACATCACGACCCTTTACGAGGTCGGTTTCCGTTCGGAACTGAACGGCGTACAGATCTATTTCCTGGCCCAGGCGTTGCCGGTGATGCTGTTGGCAATGATCATCTTCATCGCCATCGAGGTGCTCGACGTCAACCCGTCCTCGACCCTGGTGTTCCTGTTGATCCTGGCCCGCCTGGTGCCGCGGATGGCGCAACTCCAACAGCAGTTCCAAAGCTACAGCCTGAACAGCCCGGCGGTGGGGGTGGTCGACGCGATGATCCAATCCAGCCACGCCGAGAAGGAGGAAACCACCGCTGGCGGCCACCCCTTCGAGCGGCTGGAACGAGGCATCCGCCTGGAGAACGTCGGCTACCGCTACCCCGACGAGGAACGGACGGTTGTCGAGGACGTCAACCTGGAGATCCCCGTCAACCGGATGGCCGCGGTGGTCGGCAGTTCGGGAGCCGGCAAGTCGACGCTGATCGACATCATCTGCGGGCTGCGACCGCCGGCAACGGGACGCATCACCATCGACGGCACCGACCTCTGGAACCTGGACCCATTCTCCTGGCGCCGGTGCATCGGCTACGTCCCCCAGGACGCTGTGATCTTCAACGACACCCTGCGCAACAACCTGCTGTTTGCCCACCCCGAGGCCGACGACGGAACCATCGCCCGGGTCCTCGATCTGGTCCACCTCTCCGACACCGTGGCTGAGCTGCCCCAAGGACTGGACACCGTTCTCGGCGAGGGCGGCATCCGCCTGTCGGGCGGCCAGAAGCAGCGCCTGGCCCTGGCCCGGGCGCTGGTCGGCGGGCCGCAACTGCTACTGCTCGACGAGGCGACCAGCGCGCTCGACACCGAATCCGAGTTCCGCATCCAGAAGGCCATCGAATCGATCGCCCACACGATCACCATCGTCGTCGTCGCCCACCGCCTGTCGACCGTGCGCAAGGCCGACGTGATCCACGTCATGGAGAACGGGCGAATCGTCGAATCGGGAACCTACGACGACCTGCTGGCCCGCGACGGACGGTTCACCCAACTCCACGACGTACAGTTTTCCTGAGCCGCCGGAACAAAACGGTTGTCCCCGCCGACGCCGGGTGTTAACTTGTTTGCGAACAGGTGAACAATGGACTCCGTGACATCCTCCTCGACGTTTGGTGAATACCTTCGCGGGCTGCGCGCCGGCAAGGACATCGGCCAGCGCCAGTTGGCCCGCGCCATCGGCGTCTCGCCGTCCTACCTCAACGACATCGAGAACGACAAGCGGGCCGCGCCGCGGGCCGAGATCGTCGCCGCCATCGCCGACATCCTGGAGGCCGACACTGATGAGATGTTCGACCGCGCCGGGCGCTCGCGCGGCGGCATCCCCGCCGACGTCGCGGCGATCGTCGAGGACAACCCCGAGGTGGTGGCGCTGTTGCGCGCGATCAGGGGTTACGGGCTGGAGGGCAGGGACATCCTGGAGATCCGCAAGACCATGACGGCGACCAACGTCAAGGCCCTGATCATCGCCGCCGGCCCCGGCAGCCGGTTGAAGAACCTCACCGAGGACCGGCCCAAGTGCATGCTCAAGTTCGGCGGCAAGACCCTGCTCCGGCGCCAGCTCGACGCCTACGCCGAATGCGGGGTGCGCGAGGTCTCGGTGATCCGCGGCTACAAGAAGGGCAAGATCAATTACAAGGGGCTGACCTACTACGAGAACCCCGATTACGAGCGCAACAACATCCTCAATTCGCTGTTCTTCGCCGAGCAGGCGATTCACGGCAACCTCATCGTCTCGTATTCCGACATCCTGTTCGATAGTCACGTCGTCAACCGCCTGCTGCAGTCCGAAAAGGACATCTCGATCGTCGTCGACATCGACTGGCGGGGCTACTACGAGGGCCGCAAGGACCATCCCATAGCGGAGGCCGAGAACGTCATCTTCGACGCCGACAACAACGTCGTCGAGATCGGCAAGATCCTGACCGACCGTCACGACGTCCACGGCGAGTTCATCGGCATGATGAAACTGACCGCGCGCGGCGCCGAAATCTTCAAGCGCCACTTCAAGCGGGCCAAGGAGTTGTACTGGGACAAGCCGTTCCAACGGGCGGCCACCTTCGAGAAGGCCTACATCACCGACATGATCCAGGAGATGGTCGACCTCGGGGTGCCCATCCATTGCGTCATCATCGAGCGCGGCTGGAAGGAAATCGACACCGTCGAGGACTACCGCAAGGCGCTCAAGGAATTCGAGGACTAGGGAAACCATGAAAAGACTTATCGTTTCGCTGGCCGTCGCCCTGGGGCTGGTCGTCGGGTCCGCCGCCGGGGCCGCCGGCCTCGAGCTCAAGATGGTCTTCGTGCCGGCCAGCGAGAAGGGCGACGAGAAGGACTTCGTCAACCTCATCAGGATCATCGAGAAGCTGAGCGGCTACGCCATCACCCCGATCAAGGTCACCGACTACAACGCCGCCGTCGAGGCGATGCGCGCCGGCCGCGCCCAGATCGCCTGGTTCGGCGGCAAGACCTACATCGAGGCCGCCCGCCTGGCCGACGCCGAGGCCTTCGCCGCCGGCGTGCGCATGGGCGACACCGATGCCTCCTACTTCACCTACTTCGTGGTCCGCGCCGACAGTCCGATCAAGGAGTTCGCCGAGGTCCGGGGCAAGATCCTGGGGCTCAACACCATCGGCTCGACCAGCGGCGACCTGATCCCCCAGGTCGAGCTGGCCAAGCTCGGGCTGGCCATCAACGACCCCGATCATTTCAAGAATGTGTTCTACGCCGGCAGCCACGACGCCTGCCTGCTGAGCGTCCTCAACGGCCACGCCGAGGTCTGCGGGATGAGCTCGCGCAACTTCGACGCCCGCCTCGCCGACGGCACCTTCAAGCGCTCCCAGGTGCGCATCATCCACACCTCGGACCCGGTGCCCCCGCCGCCGCTGGCCTACTCCAAGCGGCTGCCCGCCGAAGTGCGCGCGGCGATCAAGAAGGCGACCCTGGAGGCCCACAAGCACGGCCGCATCGGCGGCTACGGCGGCCTCATGTCGCACTACGTCGAGGTCACCGATGCCGACTACGACATGCTGCGCGCGGTCGACAAGCTGCTCAAGGAACAGAAGAAGAAGTCGAACTAGCCGATGCTCCGGATCAGCAAGCTGGGCAAGACCTTCCCCGACGGCACCCCGGCCTTGAGCGGGGTTTCGCTCGAGGTCGGGGCCGGGGAATTCGTCGTCATCCTGGGTCCCAGCGGTTCGGGCAAGACGACCCTGATGCGTTCCATCAACGGGCTGGTCGAACCCAGCGCCGGCGAGGTCGCGCTCGACGGCGAGACGGTGGCGCGGGACACCCTGAAGTCGATCCGCAAGCGGGTCGGGATGATCTTCCAGGACTTCAACCTGGTCGGCAACATGTCGGCGCTCAACAACGTGCTGTGCGGGTTGCTCGACCGCACGCCCGTCCTGTCCTCGATGTTCTACCTGTTCCCCCGGGAGCACAAGCTGGCGGCGCTCGAATGCCTGGACCGGGTCGGCATCCTGGACAAGGCCCACACCCGCGCCGACCGGCTTTCCGGCGGCCAGCAGCAGCGGGTCGGCATCGCCCGGGCGATCGTCAAGAAACCGAAGCTGCTGCTGGCCGACGAACCGGTGGCCAGCCTCGATCCGATGATCTCCTTCAACATCCTGTCGCTGCTCAAGGACATCAACCGGAGTCACGGGATCACCATCCTCTGCAACCTCCACCAGGTGGATTTCGCGTTGAGTTTCGCCGACCGCATCATCGGCCTGGCCGACGGCGCCATCGTTCTCGACCGGCCGGTGGCGGCGTTGGACAAGGCCTACATCCAGGACATCTACCAGGGCCACGACCAGGGGATGTTCTTCGGCCCCGGCGCGCCGCTGGAACGCCCCGACGACAACGTGCGGCTGGCGGTGTGATGGAGAGCGGCCTGACCCTGGCGATCGCCCCGGGCAGCGACCACGCCGAGGGTCTGGACCTCGTCGGTCTGGCCGACTATCTGGCCGAACGGGCCGGTATTGAGATCCGCCTCGTCCATTGCCGGGACTACGGCGAGGCCATTACCGCGCTCAAGGACGGAACCGCCCAGCTCGGCTGGCTCGGCGCCTTCGCATATATCGAGGCGGCCCGCGAGGTGGACATCGAATCGTTCGCCGTCGGCGTCCTCAAGGGCAAGGAGTCGCCCAACTACCAGTCGCTGTTCATCGCCCGCGCCGACGGCCCGGTGCACACCCTGGCCGACGTCAAGAACAAACGCATCGCCATCGGCGACGTTCATTCGACCAGCGGCTACATGGTCCCCCGGCGCCAGTTGCTGGAGGCCGGCATCAACCTCGAGAACGACAACGAGTTCCGCGAGATCGTCCGCGTCCGGACCCATGACGAGGCGATCCGCCTGGTCGTCGAGGGGCGGGTGGACGCCGCCCCGGTGAGCTCGGTCAACTTCGAGGAGAACCTCGCCAAGGGCACGCTGGACGCCGACGCCATCCGCATCGTGCGGCGCTCCCAGGACATCCCAGGCGCGCCGCTGGTCTATCTGGCCTCCCTGCCCGACGATCTCAAGGCGCTTCTCAAGCGCCTGGTCCTGGAGGCCCACGAACACATCGAGGTCGGCGGCTACGGCGGCGCCATGGAGCGCTACCTGGACCCGGCCGAGGGCCGCCGGAAACTGCTCGAGGGCTACCTGCGTCCCCAGTGGGGCTGGCGGACCCGGCTGTCGC
Organism: uncultured Thalassospiraceae bacterium; assembly: GCA_964632795.1. GTDB lineage: Bacteria > Pseudomonadota > Alphaproteobacteria > Rhodospirillales > 2-02-FULL-58-16 > CAZWEZ01. The sequence continues at coordinate 17,415 of CAZWEZ010000051.1, forward strand.
TGGCCGGCTTCGTGGCGGTGATCGCCGCCACCATGATCGACCTGGAGGTCGACCTGTTGGAGCTGATCAGGAGCGCCAGCTCCTACCTGGCCGACATCATCGGCCGCATGCTGCCGCCCGACTTCTCCGACTTCACGGAGCTGCTGTTGTCGATGCTGGAGACCATCGAGATCGCGGTTCTGGGCACCGTGCTGGCGATCGGGCTGTCGATCCCCATCGGCTTGTTCTCGGCCCGCAACATCGCCCCGAACTATGCCGTCTACATGGTGGCGCGCACCATCACCATCTTCTTCCGCGCCATCCCCGAGTTCATCATGGCCATGATCCTGGTCATCGCCATCGGCTTCGGGGCGATGCCCGGGGTCATCGCGCTGGGCCTGCACACCATGGGCTTCCTGGCCAAGTTCTACGCCGAGGCGATCGAGCACGTGAAGGTCGGGCCGCTGGAGGCGCTGGGCTCGCTTGGCGCCTCGCGGAGCCAGGTCCTGGCCTTCGCGGTGGCGCCCCAGATCATGGCCTCGTTCGTCGGCAACAACCTCTACATCCTGGACCGCAACATCCGCATGGCGACCATGCTCGGCATCGTCGGCGCCGGGGGCATCGGCTACGAGCTGCAGTCCTCCTTCAGGATGTTCGAGTACCAGCGGGTGTCGGCGATCATCATCGTCATCTTCGCCGCCATCTTCGTCATCGACATTATCTCGTCGCGCATCCGGGCCAAGGTCCAATAGAGTCCGCATGACCTACCGCCGGCTTCTGGAGCGGGACGCGGAAAGCCTCCTGCTGTGCCCGGATTGCGGGGCTTCGGGCCTGGCCGTGGAGGAGACGGCGCTGGCCTGCCCGGGGTGCGCGGCGCGCCATCCGTTCGATGCCGAGGCCCGGGTCTGCGTGATCGTTCCGAGATCGGAACATTCCCGCGCAAAATCGGATATCCCCGCCTTCTGGGGCGACCTCTACCGCCAACTCCACGACGACAACGACCGTGCGCTGACCCCGGAGCGTTTGGCCGGGCAGCTCGACGACCTGGAGGACCTGTTCGAGCGGCGGCGCCATTCGTGCGTCGTCGAGATGCCGATTTCCGATCTCGCCGGCAAGAAGGTGCTGGAGATCGGCTCGGGCGGCGGCGGCCATTCGTCGCTCTTCAAGCGCCACGGGGCCGACCTGACGGCGGTCGATCTGACCCCGGAACGAGCCGTCTCGACGGCGCTTAAGCTGTCGATGATCGAGGCGGGCCGGGGCGTCGCCTACCAGGGAGACGCCGAGAACCTGCCGTTCGCCGAGGCCGGCTTCGACATCGTCTATTCCAACGGCGTCCTCCACCACTCGCCGGACACCGCCAAGTGCGTCGCCGAGGTCGCGCGCGTGCTCAAGCCCGGCGGCTTGGCGGTGGTCATGCTGTATTCCCGGTTCTCCTCGGCGTTCCTGTTCAACATCCTGCCCCGCGGCCTGCTCAGCGGCGAGATGTTCCGCTGGCCCGAGGCCGAGTGGATCGGCCGGCTGACCGAGGGCAAGCCCAAATTCGGCGACACCCGCAACCCGATCACCCGGGTCTATTCGAAGCGGGGGATGGAACGCCTGTTCGCCGATTTCGAGATCGATTCCTTGCGCAAGTGGAGCTTCCAGTTCGACAACCTGTGCATCCCCCGATTGACCCAGGCCCGGCACAAGGTGATGACGGCGCTGGGTTTCCGGCCCCATCCCGGCGGCGTCCTGGTCTACGGGGCGCCGTACGTTGCCGAATCCGCGCCCGAACTGTGGCTCGGCGGGCTCCTCGGGTTCGCCTGGACCATCGCCGCGCGCAAGCCCGATGACCGTCCGTCGCCATAGGAGGGACACCGTATGAGCCGCCTTCACGTCCTGGGCAACCGCTTCCCGATCAAACATGCGTGGGATGCCGCGGCCGTCCTTAAGATCCTGCTCGGGGGACAACGGCGGCTGGCCTGCCTCAGGTTCTATTTCGAGTCCGCCGGGGTCCGCAACCTGTACGCCATCGGCTCGCGTTCGGGCATGGTGTGGTCGCTGCTCGGGATGAGCCTGGCCTGGGACCTGGCCAACGGCGGCGACGGCGAGTACCGCAGCGACGGCGACATGTTCTGGCCGACCCGGGGGCTCAACCACATGCGGTTCGACTGGCGGGTGGCGACGGGGGAATTCGAGCGCATGTACGAGTGGCGGGACGGTCCGGTGTTCGGCGAGCACTGGCTGTGGGTCGGGCGTCTGCCCTATTACCGGCTTCGCTCGGCCCGGCTCAAGGAGATGGGGATCGTGCTGGTGACGCGCTCCATCCTGGCCGCCCTCGATTCCCGGTTCCACAAGTTCGTCACCTCCGGGGCCAAGAAGGAGGTGTCGCTCGACGACGAACGCAGCTTCGACTGGGACCGCTACCTGTCCGACGCCATCGCCTTCCACAACAGTTGGGGCGACGTGCTTGCCTGGCACCCGAAAATCCTCCACCTGCGCTACGAGGACCTCAAGCGGGATCCTGTCACCACCCACATGGAAATGATGGCTTTCTGGGGCAAGAAATCCCCGAGGGAATGCGTGAAGGAAGCGTTCCGAAGGGTTACCAAGAAGGAAATGCTGAAACGCATGCCCATGGACCGATCCGACAACGTGGTCCGCGTTTCGACTCGCCCGGAATCGGAGCGTGGTAAATTTTCCGAGGACCTCAAAAACCATCTGCGAGGACGCCTGGAGCGCGAACTGATCCATACCCTCGGCTACGACTACAACACCGATACGGGTCATTTCATCAACTACGACTGACCCCCATCATTCAAAATCAAAGGGACTCCATTCAGTGATAATTTGGATCACCGGGCTGTCGGCCTCGGGAAAGACCAGCATCGGACAGGCCGTCTACCGTCTCTGGAAGCCCCGGACACCCAATCTGCTCGTCATCGACGGCGACGAGGTTCGGGCCATCCTGAAGTCGGATTCGCCATCCCGGGATTACACCATGGAAGCCCGTTACCGGGTGGCCGAACGATATTGCTCCATGTGCGCATGGCTGGATCGCCAGGACATCAACGTGGTCTGCTGCACGATTTCCTTCTTCGAGGATCTCCGCCTACGCAACCGGCGCGATCTGTCGGGTTACTTCGAGGTCTTCATCGACACCCCGATGGACAAGCTGCGCCAGCGCGACAAAAAGAACATGTACGAAAGGGCGTTCCGTGGCGAATTGAGCGATGTGGTGGGGGTGGATATCCACCTCGACCCGCCGGCCAACCCGGACATGGTCGTCGACAACAGCGCCGATACCGACGATTTGGAACCGATCGCCAAGCAGGTTTTGGGGCGTGCGCTCGGGACGGGGTGAACTTGGAAGTGAAGCGGACAAGTCGCCCCAACGTCCTACTGCTGAGCGTCGATACCCTTCGCGCCGACCGCCTGGGCCTGTACGGCTACGGGAGGCCGACCAGTCCGGCCCTGGAGCGGATCGCCGAGCACGCCACCGTGTGCGACAACGCCTTCACCCTCGGCCCCTTCACCCAGGTCGCCTGCATCCAGTTGTTCACCTCGAGCCGTCCGCTTTCCCATGGCGGCTACGACAGCGGCGCCGAGGGGCGCCCCGAGACCCTGTTCAAGCGCTTTCGCGACGCCGGCTACCATACCTTCGGGCTGAGCACCATCCACTGGGTCAGCCCCTATTACGGCTACACCGAAGGCTTCGAGGACAACGTCGGGGTGTTCTTCCTCAACACCCTGGTCGGCATGGCCTTCAACACCATGCGCGACACGCTCAGCGCCTACTACGCGAACCGGGTGTCGGGCGAAGAGATGTTGGGGGTCGCGGTCCCCGTCATCCGGCGCATGTTCGACAACGTCGAGGACTACTGCCTCACCATCGGCGGCCGGATGGCCGAATACCGGGTCGATTTCCCGGACTCGAAACTGGCCACCCAGGACTACGATTATCCCAAGGTGCGCCGGGTGGTGGCGGCCCACCGCCGGGCCTTCGAGGACGACCCGCTGGCCTACGTCCACCGCCACCTGGACGGCTCGGTCGGGGTCGGGCGGTGGATGACCGCCGACTGGCGGTTCAGCCGCGCCAAGTCCCGGCTGGTCAAGGAGGCCGCGTTCCGCCTCTCCAACGCCGTGCTGCGCCGCTTCAATCCCCGGCTGGCCAGCATGCGCGACAACCGCTACCGGCTGTCGGTGGACGCTCACGCCATCGCCCGCAAGGTCCGCCAACAGTTGCGCCACCGCCATCCCGACAAGCCGTTCTTCATCTGGGCCCATTTCAAGGACACCCACCAGCCCTTCGTCTCGGGACCGGGGCGGAACTGGTACCGCCATACCCCGGACTACCTGGAGGCCCTGGGCTACCCCCGCGACATCAACCCGGGGATCACCTTCTCGACCCCGGACCCGAAGAGCGAAGATGAATGGCGCGCCGTCTCCGCCCTCTACGACGCCGCGGTCCTCTCCACCGACCAGGCCATCGGGACCATCTTCGAGGCCCTGGAGGAGCTCGGCCTGGCCGAGAATACGGTCCTCGGAATCTGCGGCGACCACGGCGAGGAGTTCGGCGAGCACGGCGACTACGGCCACCAGTGCATGCAGTACGAACACAACGCCCGGATTCCCATGCTCTTCCGATTCGGCCGCCAGCCGGCGAAACGCCTCGATTCCCTGGTCACCGCGCTCGACTGGGCGCCGACCATCGCCGAACTGGCCGGGATCGAGGCGGCGCCGGGCTGGGAAGGGGCGCCGGTGACCTCCGAGGCCGTCGCCGGGCGCGACCACGTGCTGATGGAGAATTTCTGCCGCGGCAACTGCGCCTTCCATCTCCGGCCCATCTACATGGCGGTGCGCACCAAGCGTCACAAATACCTGTGGCGGGAATACCGCGACCCGACCCACAAGGCCGAGACGCCGGAGCGGGCGCTTTACGACCTGTCGGCCGACCCTGGCGAGCAGAACAACCTGTACCGGCCAGACCACCCGCTGGTCGCCGGCTTCAACGCCATCATCGCCCGCCGGCTGGGCGAACTTCCGGAAGTCTCCGAGGACCGCATCGCCGCCGCCTTCGCCACCGGAACCGCCGCCGGATGATCTATACGTCGGCGAGCGCCAACGTCGTTTTCTTCCTGGTTCTGATATCCGGGGCGTACGTCTGCTACCGCAACCCGGAGAGGATCCAGGGGATCGCCCCGTGGTCCTTCTTCGCCGCCTGGCTGGCGGTGTTCCTGTTCGACTACTACTACCTGCTCGACAGGTCGTTCATCTATCCCGACGACGAGGGCGACAAGTTTATTCCCTTCTACAAGCTGTTGGCGCGCAACGCCGAGGGCGCCCAGTACTCCCACTCCCTGGCCGCCGGCCACGATCTCGACGCCTCGTTCCTGGTCGGCGGCACCCTGTTGTCGTTCGACGGCCTGCTGTTCGCCCTGCTGCCGATCTGGCTGGCGATCCTGGTCCACAAGGGCGTGGTTTGCGCGCTGGGGTTCTGGGGCACTTTCCTGGTCGCCACCCGCTCGTTGAAATGCCGGGCGGTGGTGGGGGCGGTATTCGCGGCGCTATTCACGCTGGCCAATTTCCGGTTCCTGTTCAAGTCCTTCGGCACCGGCCTCAGCTGGGCCCTGCTCCCCCTGGCCATCTACGTCTGCGTCGGCCGCCTGGACCGGCCGCGCTATTTCCTGTTCGTCGCCGCCTACGCGGCCGTGGTGGCGGTGAGCATCATCCCGGTCCAGGGCGGGCTGACCCTGGTCTTCGGTATCCTGGCGGGGGCCGTGCTGCTCGGACGGTGGAGCCCGCGCGACGTGGTGAAGGTTTCGGCCGCCTTGTCCCTGCTGGTCCTGGCGATCGCCGTCAACTGGGCGGAATCCATCCATGGGATGCTGCAGTTGGCGCCGCTGTCCCATCTCGGAATCGAAAAACCGATCCACGCCGGCCCGGTCCTGGAACGGCTCATCGCCTACCTTCGCGACAGCAGTGGGATCTTCGGCTTCCAGGTCCCGACCCACATCGTGATAACCCTGTCGAGCGCCATCGGGCTGGCTCTCCTGTTCGCCTTCAAGGCTCCGGATAAATGGCGCTCGCTGGCCGCCGTCCTTCTCCTTCCCGCCGCCTATGCGGCCTTCAACCTGTTTCCGTGGGAGCTGCTGGGCATCGGTTTCGTGCGCAACGCTCCCTCATTCTACCTGATGTATGCGATGCTCGCCCTGGGCCCCCTGATCGCCGCCCGGGGGACCGAGGAGCTGGCCAGGCGCCGGCCGGCCATCGCCATCGCCGCCGCCCTGTCGGTGACCGTCGCCCTGATGGCCTGGTACAAGACCAACAGCGTGCTGCTTCATTTCACCAGCGGCGGCCAGAGCGTCTATTTCATCGACAACCTCGAGGACAAGGCCTGGGCGCCCGAGACGCCGTTCAGGGTGATCACCCTGCGCCACAAGAACCTGATGGCGGAACCGAACGTGGCGGCCGGGATCTACGGCCTCGACGCCTTCGACATGTGGCTCAACTTCCCCGAGATCGAATACCTGAAGTACTGGACACAGGGGATCCTGCCCCGCGAGGGCAACAAGGACGTCGGCATCAGCTGGGCCTATTGGGACAACCGGCACTACGACATCGGTCGCCAGGCCGACCTCGACCTGCTGGCGGTGGCCAACGTCCGCTACGTGCTCAGCCCGCTTCCCCTGAAGGGCGATAACCTGGTGTTCGTCGAGGGTCCCGAGGAACTGCCCCGCGACAGGGCGGTCATGAAGATGAAGCGGAAAACCGATTTCGGAGAGCGCCAGGGCATGGACCGGCAGTTGCGCCGGCTCGGCGACCACCTGGACAGGATCGCCTGGCAGGTGGCCCGGGTCTTCGATTTCGGCGACGTCTACATCTACGAGATCGCCAACGCCCTCGAGAGGGTCTATGGGGTAACCGGGGTGGTCGTCGTCCCCGACGACATGGCCGGCGCCGACTACTACCCCCTGATTGCCCGGGAGGCCCTGGGGGGCAAGGCCGTGGTCCGCGAATCGATGGCCAGGGAGGCCGACTTGACGGCCACCAGCTCGCTGAGGGTGAAGGACTATGCCCTGGTAAAAGACGGCTACGACATCACCCTCGAGGCGCCCGAGGGCGGGGTGGTCATCGTCAACGCCTCCCATTTCCCCTTCTTCACGGCCACCGCCGGGGCCCGAACCCTACCCCTGGTCCCGGTCAACGGCGTCCAGATGGCAATCGCCGTACCCCCGGGAACCGAGACCCTGAACGTCCGCTATCACAGGCCGACCCTGGCCGGAAAGATCGAACGCCTCTTGAATTAGTCGTTCAAGCGGTTGAACCGGCTCTCGGGGAGGTTTTCGCTGTAGGTGTTGCGGTCGGCATAGCGCCCGTCGAGGACCTCGCGCATCTCGGAAAAGCGCTCGAGGAGGTCTTCCCGGCGCGGCGCCTCCAGGCCGCCATCGCCCAGGCACACGGCCTGGGCCAGGCGCACCGCCTCGGGGGCCAGTTCCGCCATCTGGTGGCGGTGAACCATCCATTCGTTGACGTAGAGCGTCCGCGAGGGCTCGCAGGTCGGGACCATGTCGCCAAGCAGGCCGTCGCCATCGCGGACCAGGATATTGACCCCGTTCAGCCAGCCGTCGATCCAGTGCCGACGTTCGGCGTCGGGGATGTTGGAGATATGGGCCGGGCTGTAGGCCTCGAAGGCCAGCTTGAAATCGCTATGCGTGAGCAGGAAGTCCCGGGTCGATTGGCGGACGAAGGCGTAGTTGGCGTCGTCGACGACGATCACCGCCCGCTGGCCCAGGTGGGGGACGGCCAGCATCAGGGCGATCAACTGGCTGCGGTAGTCGTGGGGGCCGTCGATGAAGTAGAGCCCGATCCGGCGGCCGTCTAGGGTCTCCTCGAGGCCGGCCAGGGCGTCTTCGAAGTCGAGGTTGATCAGCTGGGCGTTGGCGACCCCCAGGTGCTCGAGGCGCCGCCTGACGAGGCCCAGGTTCTCGCCATCAGGATCGAACTGCGAGAAGTTGTCGATGCCGAAGCAGGCCAGGCCGGGATGGCCGGCCGCCACCGCGGCCAGGGTCAGTCCCTGGAAGACGCCGATCTCCAGGTAGCACGCCCCGGGATCGCCGGCGAACAGGCCGCCCAGCCGCTGCAGGGCGCCCACCGTCTTGGCCCCGGACAGGCCGTCCGGCATCTCTTCGCCCGTGCCGGCAAGCGGG